>CALBYO010000001.1 GCA_937889705.1 uncultured Bacillota bacterium
GTCTTTATAGTATGCTTCCAAACTGCTTGTTAAAAATAATGCTTTCATAGGCTTTCTCCATTTATATGATAACACAACTCAAAATTTAGTCAAATTTTATTGTCATTATTTGCAAAATTATTGTATAATCAATGTAATTGGAGGACGAATGACAGATATTGAGATAGCAAGAAATTATAAGATGCAACCAATTAATAAAATTGCGAAGAAATTGGGGCTTAAAAGCGCCGATTTAATTTGTTATGGCGAAAATAAAGCGAAAATTAAATTGTCGATGGAAGATTTGCAAGACAGAAAGAGTGGTAAACTTGTTTTGGTGACGGCGATAAATCCAACGACTGCTGGAAACGGCAAGACGACTGTATCTATTGGGCTTGCAGATGCTCTTTGGCTTTTGAAAAAGAAAAGTTGTTTAGCGCTTAGGGAGCCATCGCTTGGGCCAGTTTTCGGCATGAAAGGTGGAGCAACTGGCGGCGGGTACAGTCAGATTGTGCCTATGGAAGACATAAATTTGCATTTTAACGGCGATTTTCACGCTATAACGAGTGCAAATAACTTGCTTGCAAGTTTGATTGATAATCATATTTTTCAAGGCAACGAACTTAATTTAGACAGCAATAAGATATTTTTTAAACGCTGTTTAGATGTTAACGACAGGGCGCTTAGGAATGTAATTGTGTCGAATGGCAAGAACGAAACGCCAAGAGAAGAACATTTTACAATCACTGCGGCAAGTGAAATTATGTCGATAATGTGCATGTCGAAAAACTTGGAAGAGTTGAAGATTAGGCTTGGAAACATATTGGTTGGATTAACAAAAAGTGGCACTCCTGTGTTTGCAAAAGATTTGAAGGCAGAAAATGCGATGGCAATTTTGCTTAAAGATGCGTTAAAGCCAAATCTTGTTCAAACGCTTGCGGCAACGCCTGCAATTGTTCATCTTGGGCCATTTGCAAATATCGCTCATGGCTGCAATAGCGTTGTTGCAACAAATATGGCTATGAAACTTGCCGATTATTGCGTAACGGAAGCGGGGTTTGGTTCTGACCTTGGTGCAGAAAAGTTTTTAGATTTCAAATGTCGCGAAATGGGAATTAAGCCAAATTGTATTGTTTTGATTGCGACGATTCCAGCATTAAAATTGCATGGTGGAGAAGATAAAAACAACTTAAAGGCGGCGAATTTAAACGCTGTAAAAGATGGTTTACAAAACTTAAATGCGCATATCAACATTTTAAAAAATATATACAAATTGCCACTTGTTGTAACTTTAAACAAATACACAACAGACACAGAGCCTGAAATTGAAATTGTTAAAAATTTTGTTGAAGAAAAGGGCTGTGAATTTGCTGTCAACGAAGTTTGGGCAAAGGGCGGAAGCGGCACTGTTGAACTTGCTAAAAAGGTTGTTGCTGCTTGTGAGAAGTCAAATGACGACTTTGAATTTGCTTACGACTTAAATGACGACATAAAAACAAAAATTGCAAAACTTTCTGAAAAGATTTATGGCACGACAAAAATAAACTATACCGAACAGGCAGAAAATTCAATTAAGGAAATCTGCAAGTTAGGTTTTGAGAATTTGCCAGTTATAGTTGCAAAAACGCAATATAGTTTATCAGACAAAGCCGAACTTTTGAACGCTCCAAAAGATTTTGAAATCACTGTCAGAGATTTTGAAATAAGGTCGGGCGCAGGCTTTATTGTGGTGCTTTTAGGGGCTATGCTTTTGATGCCAGGCTTATCTAAGAACCCTGCCGCAATAAATATGACTATTGATAATAACGAAATTATAACAGGTTTATTTTAGAAATTTAATTCCGCATGAACATTCGCAGTCGCTGCATGACATGCGGTTTTTTATTGTGAACAAAACGATAATTCCAACCGCGCCAATAATTGGATAGGAATAACGAATTATGCTTTCAAAGCCGAATAGACTCAACACAAAAACAAGAATTGCTGAAATTATAAAAGATAAAAGATTTGATTTAACTTTCAAGTGGACGCTTTCTTTAAGCGAGTAAAATGTTGCAAAAAGAGTTGTTAAAATGCAAAGCAAGATAATAAAAGAATAGATATATCCAACTGTTGGGTGAATCATAAATGCGATATAAACGATAGGCATTTCAGTAAATGGCAGGCTGTTGTCGTTTATTAGCAACGCAATTATAATTAAAACGATGATTAAAAAGATAATAAAACTTGTTATAATTGCCACTTTTTTGATATTTTTTTCTTTTATTTTTGTCCCCAAATTGACCGCAATTTTGCTGTTGACCATCAAATTGCAAGCGGCGTATAGAATTGTCGAAATTGTTAAAAACGCTAAATTTGAGATGTCAAACGAGAATGTGAAATCAGAGTGCGGCGAAGCGGTAAATGAAAATGAACAAACTAAAATTGTGGACAGAATAATAATCGGAACTAAGATTTTATTTATCGTAATAAGCCATTTTAAGTCCTTAGACATTATTATCAAACTTAAAAGTACAATCAAAATCGACCACAAGTGGAATTTTGAAGTGTAAACAATATCGTTAAGCAACGATTCTGCGCCAGCAAGCATTGTTGCAGAAAAAATTAAAAATATGATTGCGCAGATGCTTTCAAACACGAAACTGGTTTTATGTTTTTGCAAAAAATCGGGTTTTTTTTGGAGCATTTGACCATATTTTAATATCTCTATTAAGCCGTAAGCGAAAAGTATAAAAAAAAGAAAGGCGTAAAGAATGCTGACAAAACCATATTGCGCAAAAAAGATGACAACTTCTTGACCGCTGGCAAGTCCAGCACCAATCGTTGCACCTAGTATTAACATCACACCGCCAAATACGCTGGTATTTTTATCCACATAATAATATATTAAGCAAGCGAAAATTCTATTACTTTATGAAAAGTAAATATTTTTATAATTTTAATACAAAATAATTTTATGAAAAAATCGCTTTTAATTATTTTGGTGATGACATTTTTTTGCAGTTGCCTGTGTGCAATAGTTTTGCCACAACCTGCATATAAAACGGGTTATGA
>CALBYO010000002.1 GCA_937889705.1 uncultured Bacillota bacterium
TTAATTTAAAGGATAAAAAAGTCATTGATAACGCATTTGAATATGCCTTAAAAATCATTGAAAATTGGGAAAATTTATTGTAATTACTTAGGAGAAAATTTATGGAACTTTTAGCCCCAGTTGGCAATATGGAAAAACTTAAAACAGCATTGTATTTTGGTGCAGATGCTGTTTATTTGGCTGGGAAAAGCCACGGTTTAAGGGCATTTGCCGGCAATTTTGATTATGATGAACTCAAAATAGCGTCAAAACTTATTCACGAGCAGGGCAAGAAAATGTATGTTACAGTTAATATCGTCGCTCGTAATTCAGATTTTGACGGCCTTGAAGATTATCTTAAATTTTTATATGAAATCGGCACAGACGCGATTATCGTTAGCGATATAGGAATTATCACTTTGGCACGAAAAGTCGTTCCAAATTTAGATGTCCATGTAAGCACACAAGCGAATGTTACAAACTTGCATTCTGCTTTGTTTTTCGCTGGGTTAGGCTGTAAAAGAATTGTTCTTGCACGCGAACTTTCGCTTCGTGAAATCAAAGAAATTAGGGCAGCGTTGCCACAAGAAGTTGAACTCGAAACATTCGTTCATGGCGCAATGTGCATCAGCTATTCAGGAAGATGTTTGTTGTCAAATTATCTTCGCGGCAGAGATAGCAACAAAGGTGCGTGCGTTCAAGCGTGCAGGTGGGCATATCAAATTAAAGAAATCAAATCTGACGACGAATTTCCTATTGAAGAAGACGAACGCGGCACATATATTTTAAATTCAAAAGACTTATGCTTGATTGAACACTTAAAAGAACTTGAAGAGGCGGGCATTGCAAGCCTAAAAATCGAAGGCAGAATGAAGTCTTCTTATTATGTAGCAAATGTCGTAAATGCTTATAGAAGGGCGTTGGACAATATAAATGACGCTAAATTCTTAAAAGAAATGTATCTAGAAACCGAAAAATCAAGCCATAGACAATATACAACTGGTTTTTATTTTGATAATAACGAAGAAAGAGAATATTTGAAAGAATCTATGCCAGTTCAGTCACACGATTTTGTCGCTATTGTATTGGAAGATGAAAATGCGGGCAAAGTCTTAGTTGAAGAACGAAATATGTTCAAATTAGGGGACGAATTGGAAGTCCTTTCGCCAAATGATACTTTCAATAAAAAGTTAATTGTTAAACAAATTGAAACAGAAGACGGCGAAAATATAGAAGATGCTAGAAAAGTTCAACAAAAACTATATATAAATTCTGATAATTTAGCGTTGAAAGCAGGCGACATACTTAGAAAAAAGTTAAAATAAAAAGATTTAAACTATTCGCAAAAGACACATTTTGCGAATAGTTAGGCAATATTTTAAAAGGATTTTGATAATTTTTCAAAATCCTTATTTTTATACATATTAATGTTTTTTTGCATAGTTTGCATAATATCTTGTATTAATCATTTTTATAAATCAATATTTAGTACTATGCAATTAATCATTAGTAATCAAATTAGAAATTTCTTTAATTAAACTTTTAACTTCATATATGGATAATTCTTCATCTTCGTATAAAGATTTGTTTGTATTATAAATTGATCTAAAATCTGAGATGTCAGCGTTTTTTA
>CALBYO010000003.1 GCA_937889705.1 uncultured Bacillota bacterium
TAAAAACAAGAAAAGTGGCATTAAAACAAGCAATAAATTTTGCCAAGTTTTAAATTTTGGTGCTTTATAAAGGGCAACAACATCGCCAACTTTTTTATTTTTGACATGAGCAACAACTTTTTTTGTTTCTTCGCCAACTGTGTATGACACAATGGCTTTATTTTTCATAACTTCTTCAATTTTTGCTTCTGTTGATATAATATTTTTTTCCATTTTTTCACCTAATTTTAATATAAACTATAACTTATTTTTTTGCAAACAAACTTGATTAATTTGTCAATTTTTCCACAACAAAACTTGAAATCACTGCCGCAAGACTTGCAGGAAAATACACAAGCGAACCGATATTGCGTTGTCCAGCGTCATTTTCAATCGCAGGTTTAACAGGTTTCACATTTGTTATTCCAACATCAAGGCTTTCAACGGCGTGCTCTCTCAATGATTTTCTCATTACCCTTGCAAGGCCGTCATCTGATGTTTTGTAGATGTCTTTTATTTCATAATTAGGGATACCAATTCGATTTCCTGCACCAAGAGCAGAAACGATAGGAATTTTCAAGTCTTTCGCCTTGCAAATCAAGTTGATTTTATCTTTTGTGCTATCTATGGCGTCAACAACATAGTCAAACTTATCTGTTAGCAAAATTTGCTCGGAATTTTTGTCTGAAACACGCTCATGTATGCAATTAATATTCAATTTTGGGTTTATATCAAGCAGCCTTGCTTTAAAAGCATCAACTTTTGGCGTGTTTATTGTTGAGTGTGTGGCAATAACCTGCCTATTTAGATTTGTTATGTCAACAACATCTTGGTCAACAATCGTTAAGTTATTAACGCCTGTGCGCGCCAAAAATTCTGCCACATACCCGCCAACGCCACCAACGCCGACAATCAAAACATGGCTGTTATATAATTTTTGAAATTTTTCCTTGCCCAAAAGCATTATTGTTCGTTTAAATTGTTCCATAAATTATAAAATGTATTTTTTCAAATCAAATTTTTTCTTTGTTTCCGAGAATGCCTTTTGAACATAAGCCTTATCAATGACAACATCAAGCATTGGGTGCTCGCCAGTTGCATTATAAGAAATATCTTCAAGCAACATTTCAATGATTGTATGAAGTCTTCTTGCACCGATATTTTCTTGCGTTTCGTTTTCTGCTTCCGCAATTTCAGCAATCTCTTCAAGCGCTTCATCTGTGAATTTTAAGTTGATATTATCAACTTCTAAAAGTTTGGCATATTGCATTGTTACGGCATTTTTAGGTTGAGTTAAAATTTTCACAAACTCATTTTTTGTTAAATTCTTTAAATCAACTCTGATTGGGAATCTGCCTTGCAATTCTGGAATCATATCTTCAATTTTTGACACATGAAATGCACCAGATG
>CALBYO010000004.1 GCA_937889705.1 uncultured Bacillota bacterium
AAGATAACCAAATGCTAATTCAAAAACGAGCAAAAAATAAATATCATTCGGGCGGTCTTTGGTCAAATGCTTGTTGCTCACACCCGCAACTTGAAGAAAATATTTTTGAAAACATAAAACGAAAAACTTTTGATGAATTGGGCATTGAAATTGAAAACATAAACTTTGAGTTTTCGTTTATTTATAGAAATAAATTTGATAACAATTTGATTGAGTATGAATATGATAATGTTTTCACGGCGCAGTCTAATTCTCTTATCAAATTCAATCCTGACGAAGTTGAAAAAGTGAAGTGGGTGAACTTAGAAGACCTTGCACAAGACTTGGAAAAAAATCCGCAAAAATATTCTTATTGGTTTTTAATTGCTTGTCCGAAAATAATCAAAAAATATATTAAAAAATAATTTAAACAAAATAATTCAAAAAAATAATTCAAAAAAATAAATTAAATAAAAAACAAAAAAATAACTATTTTTCAAGTTATTTTTTTTCTTATATGTTCAAGTGCGTTTTTTTCTAGCCTGGATACTTGCGCTTGTGAAATTCCAACTTCTTCGGAAACTTCAATTTGCGTTTTTCCAATATAGTATCTCATCATCAAAATTTTGCGTTCTTTTGGGTTTAATTTGTTTATTGCTTCGTTAAGAGCAAAGCGCTCCAAAAGTGAATCAATGTCGTTTTTGGTGTCGGCAACTTGATCCATAATTCTAACTGTTTCAGAGCCGTTGTTAAAGACGGGCTCAGAAAGTGAAATTGTGTCGGATATCGCATCAAGAGCGAATGCAACATCTTTAATGTCTTCGTTCATGTCAGCAGCGATTTCATCAATCGTTGGTTCATAGTCGCCAGACGAACTTAATTTTTGTCTTGACTGCAATGCACGGTAAGCGGTATCGCGAAGACTTCGGCTAACTCTGATTGAGTTGTTGTCACGCAAAAATCTTCTAATTTCGCCGATAATCATTGGAACGGCGTAAGTTGAAAATCTAACATTTAAGTCCATGTTAAAATTATTCATGGCTTTAATAAGTCCCACGCAGCCAACTTGAAACATGTCGTCTGCTTTGTCCTTTTTGCCACCAAATCTTTGAACAACGCTAAGAACCAATCTCATATTGGCAAGCAAAAATTCGTCACGCGCTAATTCGTCACCTTCTTTGACTTTTTTTAATAAAGCCATTAAATCATTGTTTGAAAGTTTTGGCAGTTTAGACGTGTTAACGCCTGTGACAGCCACTTTATTTGCCATTTTGTTTCCTCGCTTTACAAATTATATTTTCCTTCTTTTAAATATTTATTCAAATTGCAATCAATTTTTATTTACGGCAATTTTTAAAAAATTGTTGTTATTTTTTTATATTTGTGATACCTTATTTTGTAGGAAAAATAACAAGCGGAGAAATTATGGCAAAAAGTTATGACTCAAAAGATATTGTTGTTCTTGAAGGGTTAGACGCGGTTAGAATGCGTCCTGGTATGTATATCGGAACAACAGGAATTAAAGGTTTGCACCATATACTATGGGAAATTGTGGACAACGCAATAGACGAAATCACAAACGGCTATGGCAATAAAATGACAGTCACTCTTCATAAAGACGGAAGCGCAAGCGTGGAAGATAATGGTCGTGGCGTTCCAGTCGACGAACACCCAACACTTAAAAAATCTGGTGTGGAAGTTGTTTTCACTCAATTACATGCGGGCGGAAAGTTTAACAACGAAAATTATGGTTATTCTGGCGGTCTTCACGGTGTTGGTGCGTCTGTTACAAACGCATTGTCTGAATGGCTTAAAGTTGTTGTTTGCAAAGATAAAAAGAAATACGAAATGGATTTTGCTTCGCCAGTTGTAAACGGAAAAGTAAAAAGCGGAATTCCAACATCGCCACTTATTTGTTTAGGTGACACAGCAAAAAGCGGAACGAAAGTTACATTTATGCCCGACGCGGAAATTTTTGAAACGACCGAGTTT
>CALBYO010000005.1 GCA_937889705.1 uncultured Bacillota bacterium
CCCGCTCCAAACAAAACACCCTTTTGGGTGTTTTCTTTTTCGCTTTCGTTTGGGAACCTCTGTTCGAATTTGGGCGCCTTTGCGCTTCGCTTAAATTCTTCCTTTCTCACAGAAAGTCGTCTGCGCTTATTCGTCCACTGGACGCGCTTGACTCCTTTCCCTTCACCCGCTCCAAGCGAAAATTGTCGAGCTTATGGCTCGATTTTTTGTTGCACAAAAAATGCAGCGCTTTATTGCTCGCAATTTTCGCTTTACCGACCAAACGCGAAATTGGCTTTGCAATTTCGGTCGGTACTCTCTTGCGAAGTTGGTACTACGAAGATTTTTTTGAGCAAGTCAGGGCAGATTTATTTTTAATAATTGCCTAGTTTATGGCTCGATTTTGCAACATTGTTGATTTTTTAAGTGCTTAGAATTTTGAAAATCAAAATTTATTATAAATCAAATTTTGAATTATTTGTGTTTCTACAATTTTCGCTTTGTAAACCAAACGGGAAAACAATGTTAATTTTTCGACAATATTATTGGTAATTGATTTGACTTAACATAAAAATTGTTATATATTAAACTTTGTTTATCAAAGGTTAAATTGAAATGAATGTAGCACAAATTATTCTAAGCGTTTTAGGAACAATTTTTTCTCTTATATATGCCTATCAAGTTTTGTTTATTATTATAGGTATTTTTGCAAAGAAAGTTAAATATCCAGAGGCAAAGGTTGAGCATACTTTTGCAGTCTTGATTTCAGCCAGGAACGAAGAAAAGGTGATTGGCAACTTAGTTCAAAGCATCAAAGATAATGATTATCCACAAGACAAAGTTAAAATATTTGTTGTTGCAGATAATTGCACAGATAACACCGCGCAGATTTGTCGCGATTTGGGTTGTATAGTTTTTGAAAGGTTTAATCAACAATATGTTGGTAAAGGCTATGCGTTAAATTTCTTGTTTAAAAACATTGCAGAGAATTTTCCAGACTATGAACCAGATGCATTTTTTTTGTTTGATGCAGACAATGTTTTAACAAAAAATTACATAAAAGAAATGAATAAAGCACTTGATAAAGGTGTTAAAGTTTGTACAAGTTATAGAAATTCTAAAAATTTTGGCACAAACTGGATAAGTGCTGGCGCATCGCTTGGCTTTATTAGAGAATGTAGGTTTTTGCATCGCCCAAAAGCGGTTTTAGGTCTTAATTCGCATGTTTCCGGAACAGGTTTTTATGTTAGCAAAGAAGTTTTAACTTTTAAGCAAGGTTGGCAGCATGTAACACTCACAGAAGATATTGAATTTTCAGCATTTAACACCTTAAAGGGTGTCAAAATTGGCTATTGCGAAGATGCAGTCTTTTATGATGAACAGCCAATCAAATTTAAACAAACTTGGAAGCAAAGATTGCGTTGGGCAAAAGGTTCGTTAATGGGATTTTCGCTTTTCCATGCGGCACTCAGCGTTTCATTTTTAAGAACTTTTGATTTCAGTTATTACGAGTATTATTTCACAAGATTTTTCCCAGTTTCAATTTATTATGGATTGTCATTTGTGGCATCAACCATTTTAACACTTGTAACTAGGGCGCTTGAAGTAATCAGCGGGCAGGTGTTAGTCAGTGCAATATATTTCATTTGGCCAGTTCTGACCGGATTATTAACTACATATTTAGGTATGCTTGTTGATAGCGTTTTGACAACTATTTTTGAATGGAAAAAGATAAAAGCAAAATGGTATAAAAAATTGTTGTATATGTTTACAACACCAGTTTTCAATATGATTTTCACAATTCCAACTGTTTATGTCGCTTTGTTTAAAAAGGTTAAATGGGACCCAATCGAACATACAGAAAGCATAACTCAACAAGAATTAGAAGCAAAAAATTAAATACATTTTTAAAAATGTATTTTTTTTGTTATAGTATAAGCATGAAATGCGAACTATGTCCAAGAAAATGTGGCGTGGAAAGAACCAAAACAAGCGGTTTTTGTGGTGCTAAAAGTTTGAAAGTCGCAAAAACTATGCTTCATTTTTGGGAAGAACCAATTATAAGCGGAAACAATGGCAGCGGTGCTATATTTTTTTCGCATTGCTCATTAAAATGCTGCTTTTGTCAAAATTATGAAATAAGTCATTTGGGAAAAGGTGAAGAAATTAGTGTTGAAAGGCTAACCCAAATGTTTAAAGAACTGGAAGAAATGGGCGCACATAATATCAACTTGGTATCGCCAACACATTTCGCAAACGAGATTATCGCAGCACTTGATATTTATAAGCCAAATATTCCAATCGTCTGGAATACAAACAGTTATGAAGAAGTGGAAACAATTAAAAAATTAAAGAACTATGTCGACATTTATTTGGCAGATTTAAAATTCGTTTCAAGCGAACTTTCAGAAAATTTTGCTGCTGAAAAAGATTATTTTGAGAAAGCATCACAAGCAATTTTGCAAATGCGAAGAAATCAGCCAAAAGATGTTGTTGAAAATGGCTTAATGAAAAAAGGTATAATAGTTCGCCATTTAGTTATGCCAACATGCCAAGAAGATAGTAAAAAAGCGCTTAATTGGATAAATGATAATTTATCAAATCAGACATATATTAGTTTAATGAGCCAATACACGCCATGCTATAAGGCAAAAGAGCCGATTAATAGAAAATTAAAGCCTTTGGAATATAAAATCGTGTTGAAAGAATGTGAAAAATTAGGCTTTGTCAATGGTTTTACGCAAGAATTTGAAAGTGCGTCAACAAATTACATACCAAAGTTTTAGTTATGAAATAAATTTTGCATAATTTATTGACAAATTATTTAAGTTGTTGTAAAATCAAACTCGCAACTTGGAAATAGGTTGTGAAAATATGGGTTATTAGCTCAGCTGGCAGAGCACCTGACTCTTAATCAGGGTGTCCGGGGTTCGAGCCCCCGATGACCCACCATATTGTGTTTTTGCACAGATTAGGCATACTATATATAGTATGCCTTATTTTATAGGGAAATTTTTGGCAAAAATTATGTTGTCAAAAATGTTGTCAATTTGTAAATTGTTTAAACAAACCTCCAAGGCGATTGGAGGTTTGTTGGTTGCTGAAAGAAATTTAATTTTTGATTTAACTTTTCCTTGTTACTTGGAAGGTGATTGTTGCTTGCTCTGTGTCTGCCAAGTCTGGTAAAGTTATTTTTAATGTGCCAGATTCGTAAGTAAAATTTGATGATGATTGGCTATTAATTTGAACGCCGTATGTGCTGTTAAATTCAACCAAATTCGTGTCTAAAACATCTGTTAATGAGCCTGATGTTAGGGTTTCACCAGAGTTGTTTTCAACCAAAACTGTGTAGGTTAAAGGTCCGTCAACCCAGTTTGTTTTGTCTGCCGTTTTTGTTACGGTCAAACCTTGAACGATTTTTGTTGTGACCACATTGCTTGCAAATGTGATTGCGCTTGCAGGGTTACCGTATTGTCCATCAATACTGACCTGATTTGTTAAATTTTCTACTGCCATAATTTTCTCCTTATTTATAAAAGTTAATTATGGTATTTTATGAATTAGTGCCAAATAAGGTGAGTGAAAAATGTTATAACAAATTAGATAATTTTTCAATACAATGAAGTATATACAAAGGAGTAAATGTGGTTTTAGAAAATAAAGTTCAAATTGAATATTTTAAACTATTGCCAGACGGTTCAAAGATTTTTATCTCAGAAGACAGCAATGTTTTAAGTGTTAATTTAATAAATAAACCGCATAGAAAACCAATTATTATCAATCCAAAATCCAATTATGTTTACCCAGTCCGAAGAAACGATAATCAGAATTATAGAATTTTCTATTTGTTGCTTTATATTATCTGGCGAAGAAGATTTTTTTAAATGAATTAATACATGAAAAAAACTCCCGGTTGGGAGTTTTTTAATATTTACTGAACTGGCTGTTATACAAATTATAGTAGAAGCCTTTTTGGGCGAGCAGTTGTTTGTGCGTGCCTTGTTCAATGATGTTGCCTTTATTCATAACTAAAATTAGGTCAGACGAAACGATTGTTGAAAGTCTATGAGCGACAACAAAACTTGTTTTATTTTCCATCATTTTATTGAAAGCTTCTTGAATCGCGAGTTCGGTTCTTGTGTCGATGTTGCTTGTTGCTTCGTCCAAAATTAACATAGGTGGCTTTGAGAGCATCAATCTTGCGATACAAATGAGTTGTTTTTGACCTTGCGACAAATTATCGCCATTTTCGTTAATAATTGTGTCGTAGCCATTTGGCATAGTTTGAATGAAGTAATCAACGCCAGCGAGCCGAGCCGCTTTTCTAACTTCTGCATCTGTGGCGTTTTCTTTGGCGTAGGCGATATTATCTCGAATTGACGCTGAGAACAGCCAAGTTTCTTGCAGCACCATGCCATATTGATTTCTCAAACTTTTTCTTGTGACATCTTTGATAGGGTAGCCGCTGACAACAATCTGACCTTTATTGACATCGTAGAAACGCATTAGCAAATTGATAAGGGTACTTTTGCCGCAACCAGTTGGCCCAACGATGGCAACTTTTTGTCCTTTTTTAATGTTTAAATTTAAGTTTTGAATGAGTTTTTTATCTGCTGTGTAGGAGAAGTCAACATTTTCAAACACAACTTCGCCTGTGCAATGTTTAATGTCTGGCAATCCTGCGTCACTTGTTTCGTTTTCCATATCTAATATGTTGAAAACTCTTATTGCAGAAGCATAGGCTGCTTGAAGGTCTGCAAACACATCTGCGATATCGTTGAATGGACGCGTGTATTTGTTGGCGTAAGACAAGAAGATTGAGATATCGCCGACTGACATTTGACCTTTAATTGCGTAAATACAACCCATGATTGCAACTGTGGCATAGAGCAAACCATTGATAAATCTTGCGATTGGGGCAGAAAGGGTGGAGTAATACATGGCTTTTTGGTTTGCGTCTTTAAGTTTTAAATTGATTTCGTCAAATTTTTTAATTGACCTATCTTCATACAAGAAACCTTTTACGATTTTTTGATTTCCGACCATTTCGACCATTGTACCAGACAAGTCGCCAACGCATTTTGCTTGTTTTTTAAACAATTTATGTGACAATTTTGCTATGACGGCAGCAACTATGATTGAAACTGGTGTTATGCCGATAATGATTAGGGCGATTGTGACATTTATTCTAACCATGAAGATGAGAGTTAAAACGATGGTTGCAAGGCAGTCAAAGAAAGTTGTTAAACCCATAACGAAGCCGTCTGTTATTAAGTCGACATCGTTAATCATACGACTTTGCAGGTCGCCATGGCTGGAATTGTCAATATATTTTAAAGGCACTTTGTTGAATTTTCTAAAAATGTCGTTATGCATTTGTTCTTCAACTTTGTATGCCATTCCGTTTGCTACGCGAGATAGAAGCCATTTAAAAACAGCGAACCCAACAACGCAGATTGACAGGTAAATGATATATTTGATAATCATGTCAAACTGCACTTGATCTGGGCCGACAATATAGTCAATTCCGCGGCCGATTAAGATAGGTATGAAAATTTCAAATACGGAGTTGATGATTGCAAACAAAATAGCAAGTGCGAGAAGATACCAATACTTTTTTAGGTAGCCAAGCGTTCTTAGAATTGTTGATTTTGCTTTTGGCTTTTTAATTCTAGCAACGCTTTCAATTCGTTTTGAGTTTGTATCTAAGATGATAGGTGAGTCGGTGAGTTTTTGCGCTTTTTCGTCTGATGAAACAAACGAAGGGCTATTATTTAAAGTTGCAGGGACAATTTTTGGAATTGTAACTTCTTTCGCAGGTTGGGCTTTTTCTGGGTTGTTAAAAGAAGGCTTCGGCAAAGCAGCGATTGCTTTTTGCAATCTGCGAAACTCTTTTTCTTCAAATTTTGTCCTTTTGATTTTTTTGCTTTCTTTTTTCACGACTTTTCCTTTATTTTGTTTGTGATAGATAGATATTTTTATACACTTCGCAATTTTCTAAAAGTTCTTTATGTTTTCCCATGCCAACGATATTGCCGTTGTCCATAACGATGATTAAATTGGCATTTCTAACTGTATTTGCTCTTTGAGAAACCAAAATGACGGTTGAGTTGATGTCATCTTTGATTGCTTTCCTCAAATTTGCATCGGTTGCGAAGTCTAGGGCAGAGGCACTGTCGTCCATGATTAAAATTTCTGGGTCGCCAACAAGCGCCCTTGCAATAGTTAGCCTTTGCCTTTGACCACCAGAAAAGTTCTTGCCGCCTGCTTGAACCTTAAAGTTGTATTTTTCTGGCAAATCTCTAACAAATTCTTCTGATTGCGAAATCTTGATTGCTTTTTGCATTTCTTCGATAGTCGCATCTGGTTTTCGCCAATGCAAGTTATCTTTTAAAGTGCCTTTAAACAAAACGGCTTTTTGTGGCACAATTCCAATTTTTCCACGAAGTTGTGCAAAACTATAATTTTTAACATTGATGCCATCTATTAAAATTTGACCTTGCGTGGCGTCATAAAACCTCGGAATTAAGTTGATAACACTGCTTTTCCCGCTGCCTGTTCCGCCAATGATGCCGATTGTGTCGCCTGGATAGGCTTTGAAACTCAAATTTTTGACTGCCATTTTTGCAGAATTGGAATATGAAAAACTAACATTTTGAAATTCAATTTTTGGAATATCTGGTGAAGTTGTTGTTATGATAAATTCATGATTTGTTTCTTCAACTGATGGTTGTGCGTCAAAAACTTCATTAATTCTGTTTGCACAGTTAAACGCTTTAATAAAAGCGATTATTAAGTTTGCAAGCGAGATAAGTGCCGCAGAGATTTGAAGAAGATAGTTAACGAATGCAATTATTTGACCTTGCGTAAGCGTTCCAACATTAACTTGTAGACCGCCGAACCACATAACGGCAATTATTGCAAAGTTGATAACTGTTGAGGTGATAGGGTTCATGAGCGATGAAATTGAAACCACTTTAATAGATGATTTTCTCAACTTTTTCGCAGCACCTGAAAACCTTTTTTCTTCATAATCTTGTTTGTTGAATGCTCTTACAACTCTTGCACCTTGCAAGTTTTCTCTTGTTATTTCTGAAACTTTGTCTAAGTTGTTTTGCGATTCGTTGTAAAGCGGTTCGGTTTTTTTCAATATGATAAACACAACAAAGAAAATTATCGGTGCAACAACCAAAAACAGGAGCGACAATTTGATATCAATAATCATTGCGATTATCGTTGAACCAAGAATTAAAAATGGTGTTCTCATAACTGTTCTTAAAAACATTCCAAGAGCAGTGTCAATTCTGGCGACATCGTGGGTTATACGATTGTTTAAGGTTGCTGTTCCGAATTTGTCTAGTTCTGCGTGAGAAAGAGTGTTTATATGTTCATACATATTTTTTCTAATTTCATAACTCACGCCAGAGCACGCTTTTGCTGACAATTTTGCACATAAAACGGCACTGATAATTCCCACAACATTTAAAGCAACAACAATAGCGCCCCAAATTGCAATATATCTGATATCGTGATTTTTAACACCAATATCAATCATATTTGACACAAGCAAAGGAATGGCAATATCTGTTATTGTCTCAAAAAACTTAAATATTGGGGCACAAACCATTTCTTTTTTGTAGCCCTTAAAAAATCTAAACAGTTTCTTCAAATAGGTTTTCCTTAATTTTAATTTGATTATATAAAATATTAAGATATTTAACAAATAATTTTTAATTATTATTACTAAATTTAAACATAATATTTACAAGAAAAATTTTAAAAATTTTTCAAAAAATTAGCACTCTACGCTTGACAGTGCTAACTTTTGGTATTATAATATCGCCGAAAAAGGAGGAAAAGACTATGAATTACGAAAAAATTACACAAAAAAGTGCAGAATGTTTGCAAAACGCTCAAAGAATTGCTTTGGAAAATGGTAACCAAGAAATTACATCTTTGCACATTTTAAATGCTTTAATAAACGATGACGAAGGTATAATTTCTCAAATTTTAAGCGAATTAAAAGTAAATTTGGACAAGTTGGAAAAGGACATAACAAATGAAATTGCAAATTTGCCTAAAATTCACCCATTAAATCAAGCATATTTTTCAAGCGAAACAGAGCAAATGTTAAATCTTGCACAAAATATTGCAAATCAAATGAAGGACGAATATGTTTCGGTTGAACATATCTTCCTTGCAATTTTGGAAAAAGGAGATAAGAAAACAAAGGACATTTTAAGCAGAAATAACATCAATCGAAATGATTTTATTAAAGAACTTGCAAGCGTTCGTGGGAACACGAATGTTACAACGGACAGCCCAGAAAGCACATACAATGCGCTCAAAAAATATGGCACAGACCTTGTTGAACTTGCTAGGAAAAATAAAATTGACCCAGTTATCGGCAGGGACAGCGAAATCAGAGATGCTATTATGATTTTGTCAAGAAAAACAAAAAACAACCCTGTTTTGATTGGTGAAGCGGGCGTTGGTAAAACTGCTATTGTTGAAGGACTTGCGCAAAGAATTGTAAACGGCGATGTCCCAACAAATTTGAAAAACAGAACCATCTTTTCGCTTGATATGGGAGCGCTTGTTTCGGGTGCAAAATATCGTGGCGAATTTGAAGAAAGGTTGAAGTCAGTATTGAACGAAGTCAAAAAGAGCAATGGGAAAATCATTTTGTTTATTGATGAACTTCATACGATTGTTGGCGCTGGTAAAACCGAAGGTGCTATGGACGCGGGTAACTTGTTAAAACCTATGCTTGCAAGGGGAGAAATGCAGACGATCGGCGCAACGACGATCGACGAATACAGAAAGTATATCGAAAAAGACGCGGCTTTGGAAAGAAGATTC
>CALBYO010000006.1 GCA_937889705.1 uncultured Bacillota bacterium
ACTTTTTCCTGCCCGACTGCTTCCTGGAAATTGTTATACCAAAGTCATATTTCAAAGGCTCGTCAAGTGGCAAATTTTGCTCGTCAAACATATCTGTTCTTTTAGAAATTTTATTATAAATCTTCGCTTTTTTACTCATTTTCATAACCCTAAAATTAATATGTGAAAAAATTTATAAAAAAATCAAAATTTTACTTGCAAAATGGTTTAAGTTGTGTTAAAATACGCCAGTAAATATAAATGGAAGGAGATTAAAGTCGTGCCAAACATCAAATCAGCAATCAAAAGAGTTGAAGTAAATAATAAGAAAAACGAAGAAAATAAGTCAATTAAATCAAGACTTTCAACTTACATTAAAAAATTTAAAGCAGCAGTTAATGCAGGCGAATTAGACAACGCTACTGCTCTTTTAAACGATGTTTTTGCTTATCTTGACAGCGCTGCAAAAGACAATGTTATCCACAAAAATTATGCAGACAGAAAAAAAGCAACTCTTGCAAAACTTTTAAACGATGCAAAAAAATCAGCATAATTCTAACCACTCATAAGAGTGGTTTTTTTATGCCCTTCATATTTTCGTATAAGTATAGTTATTTATATTAACTATATTTATTTTTTTCTTGCAAGTTAACTAAAAGTATGTTAAAATAAAAGTGCAAAATTGTTTGCACTTGTTTTTTGTGCAAAATTTAAGATTAAAGGACATACATAAAATGAATTTTAAACAACTCGATTTGGCAGGATTTAAGTCTTTTGCAGACAAAATTGAAATCAAGTTTGGCGATGGCGTGACTGCCATTGTTGGCCCTAACGGCTGCGGTAAAAGTAATGTTGCGGACGCTATCAGATGGGTTTTAGGTGAACAAAGTTCTAAAACTTTGCGTGGTTCTTCCATGCAAGATGTTATCTTCAACGGAACTGAAAAAAGAAAAAGTCTATCATACTGCGAAGTAACAATGTATTTTGATAATACAGACCGTTTTTTCAACTATGATTTTGACGAAATCGCAATCACAAGAAAACTTTATCGTTCTGGTGAAAGTGAATATTTGCTTAATAAAACTGCTTGCAGATTAAAAGATATCACTAACCTGCTCTATAATTCAGGCTTAGGCAAAGACGGCTATTCTATTATCGGACAAGACCAAGTCGGTAAGATTTTGTCATCTAAACCAGAAGACAGAAGAGCGATATTTGAAGACGCCGCAGGTATTTCAAAATTCAAGTCAAGAAAAGTTGAAGCGGAAAGAAAACTAGAAAGAACAAAAGACAATCTCTTAAAAATTCAACTTGTTGTTGACGAAATTGAAAGACAACTTGGACCACTTCAAAAGCAAGCGGAAGACGCAAAAATCTTCTTAAAATTGAAAGAAGAATTGAAACTATTGGAAGTCAATGCTTTCATTTATCAACAAGAAAATGCGAATGACGCAAAAGCAAAAATCAATGCAAGGCTCAACGCTATTGCAGAAGAATTAACTTTAAGGCAAGAAGAACTCAGAACAACTTCTGAAAATTACGCAAACAACATGGCAAGCATTGACGCTATCGACAAGTCAGTTGAAAGACTTCACGAAAGCATTTTGAATTTGACAGTTAGTTTGGAAAAACAAGCCGGCGAAACAAATGTTATTCGTGAAAGAGTTAGATATTTGACAGAACAAAACTCAAAACTCACCTTAAACGAAACGAACTTTGAAAAACTCATTGAAGCCGTTTTGGAAGAAATTGAAAATCAAAAACAAAAGACAGAAGAATTTAAAACCAAATTAAACACTTGCAAAAAGGAAGAAGAAGAACTTTCAAATCAATATTTGATGATTATTGATGCTCTTGCTTTGTCCGAAGGCGAAGCTGAACAAGGTCAAAAAGAAGTTATTGACGCGCTCGACAAACTTGCATATATCAAAGCAAATTCGTCAAGATTGTCCGCCGAAAAAGAAGCGTCTATCACCGCTATTGATGAAACAAACTTAAAAATCAATAGTTTAACAAATAAAATTGGCGAACAAGAAGAACAAATCAAGGCACAAAAAGAACAAATTAAAGTTTTAGACAGCGCAAGCAAAGAGAAAAAAGAAATTTTGCTCAAAGCAAAACTCCAAATCTCCGCTCTTGAAGAAGATATTGATAACTTAAATAAAAAACGCAACGATGCAAGCACCAAAATTCAAGTTTATGAAAATAGAAAGCGAATTCTTGAAGAAATGCAAGCAGAACACGAAGGTTACGCTGGCTCAGTTAAAAAACTTTTAAAAGAAAGTGAAAGGAACGAAGCGTTTAGAAAAAATATGGTTGGCACTCTCGCCTCTCTTATCACCGTTCCTGAAAAATACGAAACAGCGATTGAAACAGCTCTCGGTAACGCAATTCAAAACATCGTTACAAGAAACGAAAACGATGCAAAAGTTTTAATTGAATACTTAAAACAAAATCAATTCGGTCGTGCAACATTCTTGCCAATCACATCAATGCGTCCAAGAAATTTAAGTGACGCCGATAAAAAACTCATCAATGTTGCTGGCAGTCACGGAATTGCAAAAGACTTAATCAAATATGGTTCAGACATTGAAAATGTCATTTCTAACCTTCTTGGTGCAACTGTTGTTGTTGATAACCTAGACATAGCAATTAAACTCGCACAGAACACGAGATTTACATATAAAATTGTCACGTTAGACGGCGATATCATTAACCCACAAGGTTCAATGACTGGCGGTAGCAAAAAATCCGAAGCGGTCAATCTTATAAGCCGCGACAGAGAAATCAAAACTCTTGCTGAACAAATTGAAAAATTTAAGCAAGAAATTGCTTCATCAAACGATACTTTTGCCGAAATGAAAGCAAAACTTTCTGATTGCCAAAACAAATATGATTTCTTGTCATCGCAAGATAAAAAAGTTGATGTTGAACTCGCTGGGGAAAATGAAAAACTTTCTTCACTTGAAAATAGTCTGTTAGAAAATAAAACAGAACTTGAAAATTTGCAATCTAATAAAACAAAGTTAGAAAACAAGATTGATGTTATTGTTAAAGAACTAGCAAGTGAAATTGAACTTGAAAATGCCCTTTCAAAAGGTAAAACAAACGCTAACGAACTTGCAGAAAAACGCAACGAACGCTTTGCTGAACTCAAAGAAAAACGCGAAAAATATAATAGCGAAGTAACAGCAAAACGCGTTGAAATTGCAAGTTTGGAAAAGGAAGTTTTAGCAAGCGAACAAGAAGTTGATAGGCTCGAAAAACAACAAGGCGAACTCAAATACAATCTTGAACTTGCTCGTGATGAAAGAGCCAATAACGAAAAAAATATCAACGATGCAAATCAATTAATTGCAGAAATGCTTGAAGAAAACACAAGCGTTGAAAGCAAAAACAAACTCGCAGCATTCAAAGAAGAACAAGCAAATCTTGAAAGCAATAAACAGAAATTGCAACAATCATTAAAAGAATTGGACGAAAAACGCACTTTCTTGATTGAAGAAACAAACAGAATTTCCGAAAAGAAAGTCATGGAAGAAATGAAAGTAAGCAAAGTCGATTCTGACATCGACCAAATGCGTGAAAGAATTGCCGAAGAGTATGAATTAACTTACGAAACATGTCAAAACTATAAGCAAGCAGATTTCAACTTGACAAAAGGCTTACAAGAAATAACAAAAATCAAGCGCGAAATTTCAAAACTCGGCTATATCAATGTTTCCGCTATTGAAAGTTCTGGCGTATTAAATGAAAGATATACTGCACTTAAAGCACAAGCGGACGACTTAACAAAAGCACAAAACGAACTTGTTGAAATTATTGACGAAGTATCTGTTGAAATGAAGAATAAATTTATTGAACAATTTAACCGCATCAACGAAAACTTTAGTCAAACATTCCGCGAATTGTTCGGAGGCGGCAGCGCAAAACTTGAACTTATCGGTTCAGAAAATATCCTAGAAGCTGGCGTGGAAATCTTTGCAGAACCACCTGGCAAAAAACTTCAATCAAACACCCTTCTTTCTGGTGGCGAAAAGGCTCTTACTGCTATTGCAATCTTGTTTGCAATCTTAAAATTAAAACCAATGCCTTTCTGCTTATTGGACGAAATTGAAGCCCCTCTTGATGAAGCAAACGTTGTAAGATTTGCTCAATATTTAAAACGCTTCTCAAAGGAAACTCAATTTATTGTCATCACCCACAAAAAGCCAACAATGGAACTTGCTGATGCTTTGTATGGTGTTACAATGGAAGAAAAAGGCGTTTCAAAAACTGTTTCAGTTAAATTAAGTGAAGCAATAAAAACTGCGGAGGAGGAACACTAAAATGGGATTTTTCAAAAAAATCGCAGACGCTCTTAAAAAGACAAGAGAATCAATCAGACGAAAAATGGACAGTTTGCTTTCTGGCGGCGAACTTAATGACGATTTTTATGATGAAATGGAAGACATCTTAATTTCAGCCGATGTTGGCGTAAATGCCAGCGTTGAAATCGTGCAAGAACTCCGCGAATACGCTAGAAAAAACAAAATCAGAAATTCAGACGATGTCCGCTCTGCCCTTAAAGAAGTGCTAGCAAATATGTTTGACGCAGTTGAAAAAGAAAAAAAATGCAGGCGCATTTGAATACCCTTGCATCATCACTGTTATCGGCGTAAACGGCGTTGGGAAAACAACAAGTATCGGCAAAATGGCTTATCATTTCAAGAAAATTGGTAAAGATGTTTGCTTGGTCGCTGGTGACACATTCCGTGCAGCCGCTGCTGACCAATTAACTGAATGGGCAAAACGCGCAAAAGTTAGAATTGTTAAACATGCCGAAGGCGCAGACGCTGCTGCCGTTGTATATGACGGAATTGCAAGCGCAAAAGCGAAAAAAACAGATGTTTTGATTGTCGATACCGCTGGTAGACTTCATACAAAAGACAATTTGATGCACGAACTCGGCAAAATGGATAGAGTTATATCTCGCGAATATCCAGAAGCAAAAAGATACAATTTGATGGTAATTGACGCCACAACTGGTCAAAACGCCATAAGTCAAATAAGCGAATTTGATAAGCAAGTCAAGTTAGATGGCATTATCTTAACAAAACTTGATGGCACAGCAAAAGGCGGAATTGTTATTTCAATTATGAGAAATTTCAAACTTCCAGTTTACTTCGTAGGCGTTGGTGAAGGCATAGACGATTTAGAGCCATTCTCATCAAAAGATTTTGCAGAAAATATCATATAAAAAAATCTCTCAATCGAGAGATTTTTTATATTATTCTACCTATCAATTCATCAATGGTTATTCCAAAGAAATCTGCTAAAATTACACATTCATCAATATTTGGTAAATTAGAACCCGCTTCCCACCTAGAAATATTTTGTTGTTTTATATTGGTCCTTAACGCCAAAGCACTTTGTGTGAGATTATTATCGGTCCTTAATTGATATAAAGTTTTTGAAAAATTGTATTTACTCTTCATTTTATAAATAGTTTTACACAATTATGTGTTTTTATTTGGCTTTACACAATTTTGTGTAGTAAAATACAAATAGGGAGGAAATATGAAAAAAAATATATCAGATGAAATAAGACAATTAAGAAAAAAGAAGGGCTTGTCAACAGAAGAACTTGCCAATAGACTAAACATTCAACAAATTGAATATGAAAAATATGAGTGCGGCTTACTGGAACCAAGTTTTGAAATATTGTGTAAAATTGCCGATGAATGTGGCGTTGAATCAGGTTATTTCTATACGAGAAAAAGCGTTAACACATTCAAAATTATGAATCTAGCATTTAATATAATCACAATGTTACTTTCGTTAGGTTTATTTTGTATAATCTCGGTCTACCCAGCGATATTTACTAGTCAAATTGACTTAACTGCATTAGATACTTATTCAGCAAGCATTTTTAGCTTTTGCGGAATGTATAATTTGGGTTTAGTGTTTATATTAATTTTCTTAGCTATAATTATTGAATCTGCATTTTTGTATTATAAAAAAAATGTAAGTTCTAAATATTTAGCGATTAGTTCATTTATTAAAGTAGTTATTATGACCGCTTTATCAGTTATATTTATAACATATTTAATTGTGTTGTTAAAGACTAAAACTTACAAAATTTCAGCAATAGAAATTTCATTTATAGTTATTTTGATATCTAATTGGTTTGTTATAGTATTAAATTCAATTTTTCAAACTCTTGCAGATAAATAATGCCTTTACATACAATTTAATTTTGATGCCCTTATAAAAAACAACATTGCGTAATAACAATGTTGTTTTTTAATTATTTTAATTCATATTTAAAATTACAATGATGATTGGTCTACGTTTTGAACGTTTGAATATGAAACTTGAAAGTGCCTTTTTAACAATATTTCTAATTTCATTTGGATCGAAAGATTGCAAATCTTGGCCTTTCAAAACTTGAACCATTGTTGCTTTTGCGTCCGCGTTGAAAGCCTCTGCTTCTTTATCATAAACAACGCCGCGTGTGATAATAATTGGTTCATATTTTTCGTTTGCAAGTTCGTTCATATTTAAAACTGCAACACAGAAACCTTCTTCTGAAAGTTGTTTTCTTTCTTTCAAAACATTGCTTCCAAGGTCACCAAGCCCAGAGCCATCAACAAGCCTAATTCCCGCAGTTACAAAACCAGATTGACGAATGTAATTTTCTGTCATTTCAACTTGCATACCCATGTCTGGAATGATTATGTCGCGAGGATTCATGCCCATTTCTATTGACAACTCTTTGTGGCGTTTTAAGTGTCTATATTCGCCGTGGACTGGCATAAAGAATTTTGGATTTGTGAGTGCATGAATTGTTTTTAATTCTTCTTGGCAAGCGTGTCCAGAAGCGTGGACTTCTGCAAGTTCGTCATAAATAACATTTGCGCCACTTTTAAATAGCGTATTAATAACATTATAAACACTTTTTTCGTTACCTGGGATTGGAGATGATGAGAAAATAACCGTGTCACCTTCCCCTAACTTAACTTTTGGGAACTCGCCATAAGCCATTCTTGTAAGTGCTGACATTGGTTCACCTTGACTTCCAGTTGTGATAATTAAAAGTTCTTTATCGGCGTATTTGTCAATTTTATCAATATCAATTATGTTGTTTTTATCAAAAGTAAGTTCGCCTATTTTCATAGCGGCGTCTGAAACATTTATCATGCTTCTGCCAGAAAATGCGACTTTCCTTTTAAACTTTTCTGCAAGCCATAATAATTGTTGCATTCTGTGAATATTCGATGCAAATGTTGCAACGAAAAGTCTATCTTCTTTATATTTTTCAAAGATACCTTCCAAAGTTTTACCAACATTTCGTTCACTCATAGAATAACCTTTTCTGCAAACGTTGGTGCTTTCGCACAAAAGCAAATTAACGCCTTTTTTGCCAAGTTCGCCAAACCTTGTAAGGTCTGTCATAACGCCATCAATAGGTGCAAAATCAATCTTAAAGTCACCAGTATGGACAATATTTCCGCATGGAGTGTTAATGCTTAGTGCAAGCGCACCAGCAATAGAGTGGCTAACTTTGATAAATTCAACTTGGAATGAACCAATTTTTAGCAAGTTTTTAGGCTTAACTGTAACAAGTTTTGCTTCAATTTTTGGATATTCTTTTAGTTTGTTTTCAACAAGTGCAAGAGTCATTGCAGAGCCATAAACAGGAACTTTGAGTTCGTTTAAAACAAAAGGCAAAGCGCCTATGTGGTCTTCGTGTCCGTGTGTCAATAAAATACCTTTCAACTTGCTTTTGTTTGCTGTTAAATAAGAAATGTCTGGCACAATTAGGTCAACGCCTGGGAAATCCCCTGTTGGGAACGCAAGTCCACAGTCTATAACAATCATTTCGTTGTCATATTCAATCGCGGTCATGTTTTTACCAATTTCGCCAACACCGCCAAGGAAAGTAATTTTGACAGATTTGCCGTTTTTTGCTGGCAAAACAACTTGATTTTCTTGATTTGTTTTTGGTGCTTTTTTCTTTTGTTCATTTGGCGTTTTAGTTGCTTTTTTTGCAACTTGTTTCTTTTTTGCAGCCTGCATTTCTGCTGCTTTTTGCTTTTTTAAAGCCATTTTTTGTTTAATTTCTTCGTTTAAATCTTCCATTTTTAGTCCTTTTAATAAAATTTATAAATTAAAATTAAAAAGCAAGCCGCTTTTTAATTAATTTTTCATAAGTAAAGTGAAAACTAGCCGTTTTCTATATATAAAATCTAAAAAATTAGATTATATTTTTCGTTTTTCTAAAACTGTCGCTCTCTTCCAATTTCTTTGGAGTGACAATCGTGTCTAAATCGACATAATATCTCATGCCTTGACTGCCATAAAACATAACCATTTCAAATATGTTCAAAATCATAATTGAAAGTGGTGCAATAATGAATATTGCTGGCAAACCAAAAATATAGTTCAATGCAAAAATAATTAGCATGATTATTGCTGCATTGGATAAAACTTTCCAAAATCTTCTAAACACTGCTTTAAAGCCTCTGCCAAGCCCAACAAAAATATTGCAATCGTATACAACTATTGCTGGAATCCAGCCGCTAAACAATGTTCTCTTAAATGCGTAAAATACGCAGATTGTGAAAATCAACAAGAATGGTATTATATAGATTATTGCCCCGCCAAGAGTGCTTAAACCTAAAATTTGCATAACAAGGAAAATTATAAGAGCGCTAAATGGCAACATTATCAAACATTTGAAAAGTTGCAAAAGTGCAGATTTTCCAAGTTTTCTAACAAAACTATGAGCGTAGCCATATTTTGTTAAACTGGACATATATCCAAACAATGTTTCTTGAATTGGTAAATCAGCAAGTCCATACAAGAATGGTATAAAATAGAACACCAAAAATGAGATAT
>CALBYO010000007.1 GCA_937889705.1 uncultured Bacillota bacterium
AGATTGAATTATCTTAAAAACTTACAAAAACGCAAGGAAGAAGTTTCAAACAGCATCACAGAACAAGGTAAAATGACCGAGGAAATTCAAAATGCTTTGTCAGCAGCAGAAACTTTGACAGAAGTTGAAGATATTTACAGACCATACAAACAAAAACGCAAAACTCGCGCATCCGTGGCTATTGAAAAAGGTTTACAACCTCTTGCAGACGTTATTTTTGCACAAACAACAACGGAAAACATCTTAGAACTTGCTGCACAATATATTAACGAAGAAAAAGGCGTTGAATCAGCCGAAGATGCTTTAAATGGAGCAAAAGATATTATCGCAGAAATGATTTCCGACAACGCAGAAATTAGAAAAGCATTAAGACAATTCATGAATGAAACAGCGTTTATTTCAACAACTCTTGACGAAAGCAAGGAAAACGCTTTCACTTATGAAATGTATAAAGAATTTAAAGAAGAAATTAAGAAAATACCTTCCCATAGAATTCTTGCAATTAATCGTGGCAAAAATGAAGACTGCTTAAAAGTTAAACTTTTGGTTGCTGATGAAGACTGCTTAAAAATTATTGAAGATTATGTCATTATCAAAAACTCTACAACAGCGGACATTTTAAAAGAATGTGTTGCAGATAGTTATGAAAGATTGATTTTCCCTTCGCTTGAAAGAGAAATTAGAAGCGATTTAACTGATAGAGCTAACGAGCAAGCAATCAAAATGTTTGAAGTCAATTTAAAACCACTTCTTTTAGTTCCACCACTTAAAAACAAAGTGATTTTAGGGTTTGACCCAGCGTATAGAACAGGCTGCAAAATTGCTGTAATTGACGAATGTGGCAAGTGTCTTGCAACAACAGTTGTTTACCCTACCCCACCACAAAGCAAAATTGAAGAAAGTAAAGAAAAATTAAAAGAACTTATCAAAAAATATGATGTCGACGTCATCGCGATCGGAAACGGAACAGCAAGCAAGGAAAGTGAAATATTTGTTGCTTCACTCATCAAAGAAATTGACAAGCCAATAAGTTACGCAATGGTAAATGAAGCAGGCGCTTCTGTTTATAGCGCAAGCAAACTTGGTGCGCAAGAATTCCCAGATTTTGATGTTTCATTAAGAAGTGCTGTTAGCATCGCAAGAAGACTTCAAGACCCACTTGCAGAACTTATCAAAATTGATGTTAAAAGTATTGGCGTTGGACAATATCAACACGACATGCCACAAAACAGGCTTACAGAAGTGCTTGACGGAGTTGTTGAAGACTGCGTAAATAGCGTTGGCGTTGACCTTAACACAGCATCACCTAGCCTACTTTCGTTCGTGTCTGGACTTAACAGCGGAATTGCAAAAAATATTTGCGAATACAGAAACAAAATCAAAAAATTCAATAATAGAACCGAACTTTTAGATGTTCCAAAACTCGGTCAAAAAGCGTATGAACAATGCGCAGGCTTTTTGAGAATTGTTGGCGGCGAAACAATTTTAGATAACACTTCTGTTCACCCAGAAAGTTATGACGCAACAAAAAAATTGTTAAAAATCTTTAATTTTGACGAAAAAGATGTTGCAAATGGCGATATTTCCACTCTTCCAACTCTCATTAAATTGAAAGGCGAAAAAGAAGTTGCAAAAACATTAAATGTTGGTGAAATAACACTTAATGACATTGTTTCCGAACTTTTAAAACCAGGCAGAGATATTCGTGACGACCTACCAAAACCAGTTTTAAGAAGCGATATTTTAAGTTTGGAAGACTTGAAAGTTGGCATGATTTTAGACGGCGTTGTAAGAAATGTGATTGATTTTGGTGCATTTGTTGATATTGGTGTTCACCAAGACGGACTTGTTCATATTTCTCAAATTTCCAAAAATTATGTTAAAGTGCCAAGCGAAGTGCTAAAAGTTGGCGACCAAGTTAAAGTTAAGGTCATTGGAGTTGACGTACCAAAGAAAAGAATTCAACTCAGCATTAAAGACGCAGAATAATTAATAAGCAAGCATCATAACAGACAACATAGAGCTAGGCGCACCTGACGCAGTCAGCGTGCGGTTTTGTGCTACATTAGCAACCAGTGTCACAACATCGTTTTTGTTTAAAATCGTTGCAAAAGTCGCACTTGTGTTTGTTGCTGTGAAAATAGGTCTTTTTGATGCAGGAATGATAACATTGTTTACTGCAACTCCAACACTATCGCCAGCGGCAGCATCTGTTGCATTATTTATTGAAAAAGATATTAAAAATGTGCCAGTAGTTGGAACAGTAAGGCCGCTATCTTGAATTGTAAAATTATTATTTATTAAATTCTCCGGCATAAAAAGCGGAAAATTATTAGAAATGGTTTGTTCAGCAGAATTATAAATTGTCGCATTTATATCAGGCGTTAATCCAGGAGGACCTGCCACGCCTTGTTCGCCTGTTTCACCCTTTTCGCCCTGAGGTCCTGTATCACCTTTTTCGCCCCTTGGGATATAAAAAGTCAAATGATGAATATTTCTATCAAAATCATCTTGAACCTCTGCTTCTTCATTTGGTTCAACCGTTTCTGTCCCATCAATCGTTATAACTTCACTAATTCCAATTTCACCTGGTAAGCCTCGTGGACCTGTGTCTCCTTTTTCCCCTTGCACGCCTTGTGGACCTTGTGGTCCAATATCGCCTCTCTCGCCCTTTTCTCCTTGTGGACCAATATCTCCTTTATCTCCTTTTGGTCCTGTTATGCCTTTTGGAATATAAAAATCTAAAAACACAGTGTCATCAATTTGGTCTTGCAAAACTTGTGCTTCGTATTCTGGTTCGATTGACCTAGTTGACCTAACTTCAATAAAATTCGCAACCGTACCAGGCGTTCCTGCTGGTCCTGTTGCCCCTGTTGGACCCGTTGCACCTGTCGGACCAGTCACACCAATAGGTCCAGTCGCACCAGTTGGACCTGTCGCACCTGTTGCACCAGTTATTCCAGCACTTATAGTTTGCAATGTTTCGCTTTTGAAATCACCGCATTTAGGATATAAACTTATTTCGCATTTTTTGCAATTTCCAGATTTAATTAAATTCTTGTTTCGCATAAATTCTCCTATTGTCCTTATTGACATAATATTATAGAAAATATGCTTTTGTTAAAATTGGTATATAAAAAATCCAAGAATGAGTCTTGGATTTTTTCATAGATATTAAATATTAATGATTACATTGACAAATCGTTATCGCGCCAAATATCTTTATTCACAAATTGCGTTAAAGCCATAACAAACGCTTGCGTGTTAAGGTCAATTCTTGTAATAACTTCATGAGTTAACAAACCAACTCCGCCAGTACTGCTTCTTAAATCTGATTCGTTAAACAAATCGTCCATAACTATTCCGAGAGTGTTTTTAATTATATTGTCAACATGTTTATTTGGCACTGGGAAACTTGCACTTGTTCCTATGCTTTCATAGCCCTTTTTATCTTTTATAACCGCAACATTTGTAATTACCCATTTACCTAGCCTATTTGTTATGCCAGATTCCACAGCCATGTAGTAATCGGCCTCAATGTTGTTTTCTTTTGCATATTTGATAAGGTTGTTTACCCTATTTCGCGCTCCGAAATAAATATCTTCGTCAACTGGTTGGTCGCTGACATTTGATGGCGCTGAAATTCCTTCAATTTCAAATTCATCATAATAATTCCTAAGTGCTCGTCTTGCACCTTCAATCTTTCCTGGATTTTTTGTTCCTATTAATACTTTCATATTTTTTCTCCTAATAAATTTTATTTTTTTCGGCCGTTAAAAATAAAAAAACCTCCTTTTAATAACAATAATAACACAGCCAATTTAATATTGTTTGTTAATATTGCCATTCATAAGAAGATTTTAAAAAATATTCCCACTTATAACAAATCCGGAATGGTCGAAAGGGATTGTATGTTTGTATTATATCATAAGATTAGCATTTGTCAAGAGCAAAAATAAAAAAACTCTCAAACTAATGAGAGTTTACATTGAAAAATCTTCTGATTGTGTGTAACTGTGTTCGTGATGTCTTCTATTGCTATCGTTTTCAAATCTATTAAATTTGTCTAAATTATTTTTTGCAGTATTGATTACATATTCAGAAGTGTAATTTATACTTCTTATTGTATTATCTCTTAAATCTCCACATGACACAGCATAATTATTAACTGAATATCCAAACATATTTTTGCCTCCTTGCGAGTGGTAATTTAACACAAAAATATATGCTTGTCAATACCTTTTTTTAAAATATTTTTAGATTTTTTTGTTATATTTTTTACTATAATTTTTTCCTATGAAAACAACTTTTCTTTACGCTCAATCATCTCATCTAAACGTGACATATAATCGTTCAAAAACTTAACATTATCGCATCTT
>CALBYO010000008.1 GCA_937889705.1 uncultured Bacillota bacterium
GTTGCTTCAGGCTTTGTATTTAAAGTTGTTTAATACACAAAAAAACTCTCTCGGAATGAGAGAGTTTTTTTGTGATTTTTACTTGATTTTAATTTCAAGGATTTTATATTCAACTTCGTGTGAGTTTGTTTGAACTGTAACTGTGTCGCCTTTCTTTTTGCCAAGAAGTGCTCTACCAACAGGAGATTCGTTTGAAATTAAACCTTTAAATGGGTCGCTTTCTGTTGAGCCTGTGATTTGGTATTCAATTTCTTCGTCAAAAGTGATGTCGTACAATTTAACAAAAGAACCAACGCTTACAACTTTGTTATTAAGTTTTTCTTTATCAATGATTTCGCAGTTTCTAAGTTTATTTTCAATTTCTGCGATTTCTGTTTCAACCATTGCTTGTTCTTCTTTTGCTGAATCGTATTCAGCGTTTTCAGACAAATCGCCAAATTCTCTTGCAATTCCGATTTTCTTTGAAACTTCTTGTCTGATTACAGTTTTAAGTTCGTTTAATCTATCTTCTAATTGTTTTTTTCCTTCTGGTGTTAAATAAGTTTTTTCCATGTTTCCCTCCTGTTAGAAAATAAAGAGAATGTGCAAACATTCTCATTAATTTTTTACTAGCCCGCATATAATAACTCAAACAAAGTTAAATGTCAACTATTTTTGGGCTATTTTATTATATTATTTTAATATAAAAATATTCAAAATTATAATGTAAATTCATCATCATACAAGTCATTATAAAAGTCGTCTGGCAATTTTATTTGCTCTGGTGGATTTTTCTCTTGCCTTTCTGCGTTAATCAAAACAAGGGTAGGAGCATTATAACCAAGGTCAAAAGTTGCGGCAAGTTCAAATTTACTTGCGTCCTTTTTAAACGCTGTTAGCAAACTTTCAATATTTTCTTCGTTAAAATCTTCTAATTTTTGCGCTTCTGCTTTGTCAATTTCGTAATGTTTTTCAACTATTGAGCCGTTATCTTGTAGAGATGTAATTTTGAAAGAATATATTTCTTTTTCAACAAATTCGCCGTCTATTGTGTCGTATTTAACATCTTCACACAAGTCAGCCACGCTTGAACAGATTGTGCCATCAAGTGTGATAATTTGGCTTATTATAGGCATATCTGTTAAGTATTCGTCATTTGCCAATTTTGAAAGGGTATTGATAAGGTCTGACGCTGTGATTGATTGTGAATAGAACAATTTATCAAAATAATATTCTTGGAGTGGGCCGTCAATATCATATTCTAACTTAACAATTTCGTCTTCGCCGAGTTTGCAGAATATACTTAAAGTCTTGAGACCGTCTGATGTTTCGTTTTGATAAACAAACATTGGTGTGACTTGCCTTTCATCTCCGAGATACATTTGCAAAGTTTGGCTAATGTTTGAGTTTTTCAAAAGTTCGTAAGAAGCCATTCCATCTTCGTCAATCTTGATATTGATAACTTTTTTATCTTCTTCTTTTGTGTTGCTGATGTCTGCGTTGATTTTATCGTCTTCAATTTCGGTTATAGGGTCAAATTCAGGGGCTTCAACTGCGTCTGGGCGGAGCCTTGCAACGATATAGTTTTTTGCTGAGTTATAAAGTGCTGGACCATAGTTTGCACCAAAATAGATGGTTGATATAATTGCGGCGTTAGCAATAACAACTTTTGCAAAATATCTTGCGTTTTTCGATTTTTTTGCAATTTTTTTAGTTGTTGTGAAATTTTCAGCGGCAACATAGTCTTTATTTTTTTTGTAATTCTCCCTGTATTCTTTGTCTGTTAGATAATTTTTTAAATTTAAATCTATATTTTTGACAACCGGGAAATTTTCACGCAAAAGTTTTTCATATTGGGCTTGTGTTTGAGGAGATTTAACCTTTTTCTTGCCAAAGTTTTTTCTCCTTGGGAGAGGTTCGTTTAAAATTAGGTAATATTTCTTTCTAACTTCATAGTGTTTGAAAGGATTTCTTATTTTTTTATTTGAAAGCAAAGGATTAAGTATTAAATACTCATCCTTTTCAACCATATAATGTTTTGTGCGATACCAATATTTCATCGTTTTGTATTTTATAATATTTTAGTATTAAAGTCAATAGCATTTTCAAAAAATTAATTTCTTAAAACACTTTAAAAAAAATTAAAATTATGATATATTCTTATTTGAAAGTGTTAAATTATTACGGAGAAACAGGTTTTGGACGAGTTTACAGAAGATAATTCAGAAGACATAGTGCCAGGGCAAATGGGCTATGAAGATTTGCTTGAAATGATAAAGGAAGAGCCCAAAATTGAAGAAGAAAAGAAAATTGAAATAACGCCAGGGCAAATATCTTTTGATAATTTAGGAATAATGCAAGAAAAAACTGAAAAAGTTAATAATGATTTTAAAGGCAACGAGGAAAAAATGGAAGAAAAGAATTTTAACGACTTAATTGAAGAAGAAAAGAAAGAAAAAAATGAAAGCATTTTAGAAGAAATTGAAACAGATAAAAAATCTAGAAAATCAACAATGGTCGACAACGGGGACGGCATTTTTGTTGTTGGTTTGGAAGAAGTTTTGCACAATTCTATGATTCCATACACCGAGCATGTCGTTTTGGATAGGGCACTTCCAAGAGTTGAAGATGGTTTAAAACCTGTTCAAAGAAGAATTTTATACACAATGTTAGAACTCGGCTTAGAGCCAGACAAACAATTCAGAAAATCGGCGCGTATTGTTGGTGACTGCATGGGTAAATACCACCCACACGGTGATAGTTCGGTTTATGACGCCATGGTTAGAATGGCACAAACATTTTCAATGAATGAGCCACTTGTTTTGGGGCATGGTAACTTTGGTTCTATTGATGGCGACAGCGCCGCTGCTATGCGTTATACAGAAGCAAAATTGACTCCGCTCGCAATGGAAATGCTTAGAGATTTAGACAAAAACACTGTGCGTTGGATTTTAAACTTTGACGACACTTTAAAAGAGCCTGCAATGTTGCCTGGAAGGTTTCCAAACTTGCTTGTAAACGGCACATCAGGCATCGCTGTTGGCGTTGCAACGAATATTCCACCACATAACTTAAACGAAGTTATTGAAGGCGTTGTTGCGTATATAGATAATCCAAAAATTACACTTGACGAAATGATGAAAATCATTAAAGGGCCAGATTTCCCAACTGGTGGAATAATCATCGCTGGCGAAGAATTGAAACAGGCGTATGAAACTGGCAAGGGCAAGATCATTTTGCGTGCCAAAACGCATTTTGAAGAAAAAGGCGACAAAAAAAGTATTGTTATAACAGAAGTGCCTTATCAAACAAATAAAGCAGCGCTTTTGCAAAAGATTGCCGAACTCAGAGAAGGCAGCAAAGGCATGTTGTCGTATATAAGCGAAATCCGCGACGAGTCAGACAGAACAGGTCTTAGAGCGGTTATTCGTTTGAAAAAGGAAGCAAACGCAGAAGCAGTTTTGCGTGAACTTTTCAAATCAACAGGTCTTCAAACAACGTTTGGTATTAATATGGTCGCTATTGCAGACGGCAAGCCAAAACAAATGGGGCTTTTAGACATAATTTCTTATTATGTTGAATATCAACGCGAAGTTGTTTTCAGAAGAACAAAGTTTGAACTTGACGGCGCAAAAGACCGTGCTCATATATTGGAAGGTTTGCTTGTTGCAATTAAAAATATTGATGAAGTCATCAAAATTATTAAAACATCTGCATCAGTTGCAGAAGCAAAATTAAGACTTAGAAATAAATTTGATTTATCAGAAAAGCAAGCACAAGCAATTCTTGATATGCGTCTTGCAAGGCTTGTTAATTTGGAAGTTAACAAAATAATTGCCGAACTTGAAGAACTCAAAGAAAAAATCGCAAAATTGACAAAGATTTACGAAAGCAAACGCTTGCAATTAGGCGTTGTTAAATCTGAGATTTCAGACATTAAAAAACGCTTCAAATCACATAGATTAAGCGCAATAGACACTAAAACTCAAATTAAAGAAGAAGTAAAAAGAGTTGAGCCTGTTTACATCGAAACAGAATGTTATGTTGCAGTTTGTGCGGACGGCGGAATTAAAAACATTTCGTTAAATAACTATAACAAATCACAAAAAGATATAACAGACACATCAACAATTTCACACATTCACACACAAATTCAAAAGTTAAAATCAACAGATAACATTTTAATTTTCACAAATAAAGGTAACTGCTTAAAAACGCAAGTTGGCAATATTCCAGAATCAAAATGGAAAGACAGAGGAGTTGCACTTAAAACAATAGATAAACGAGTTGGCAGCGATGAAACAGTTGTAAAATTTGTTGTTTTAACGCCAGAAATTGAGAATAAACAGTTCATATTCTTCACTTCGTCAGGAATGGTTAAAAAGAGCGATGTTAAGGAATATATAATTAACAAAGCATATTTCCAAGCAATTAAATTGAAGGATAACGAAAAACTTGTTGGCGTGGAAATTTTCAAAGATGGCGGTGGAATACTTTATGTTTCTAAACTCGCTATGGCTTTGCACTTTGAAAAAACAGATATTCCTGTCCAAGGAAGAGTGTCTGGCGGCGTTAAAGGCATGAATATTGACGAAGGTGACGAAATTATCTTCGGAACACAAATC
>CALBYO010000009.1 GCA_937889705.1 uncultured Bacillota bacterium
TATTGTATACAAATATTAACTATAATAATAAAACTACAAAAAAAATATGTCAAACGATTTTGACACATTTTTCAAATTTTTAGACAAATTTTTTGAGTGCTAATTTAGCACGTGGTCTATTCAAACATCATGATAATTAAAGCAACAAGCAAAAATACTAAACCAAAGCCTTTGAGCATGATGTAAACTTTGTTGCTGTTTTCAACTGGCAATTTTCTTTGGTCTTCTGGGCGGCAAACACTAGCAATTCTTCTAGCTAAAAGTGAAAGTGCAAAGCCTAAAATTGCAAGGCAAAGTCCAACTATAACATGTGTTTTTGCCAATCTATCTGTTAAAGTGCTTAATAAAAATAAATAGTTCATGATTAACTCCTTTAAAATACTGCATTATTTTAGCACATTAAATTTATAATTTCAATAGTTTAATTAAAATTTATTGAATTTTTTTAAATTTTCTTGCCAATTTCGCAATTTGTTTGACTTTATTTTTTAATAAAAGCATAATTGTAATATATTTTTATTATAAGTGTTTATAAATGAATTTGCAAAAGAAGAAAATTTTTAATTTCAGACCATTATTTTTCGTTTTCATATCTCTAATTTGTGGAATTGTGTTTTCGCGTTATATTTTGCTGTCCAATTATATTTATCTCGGAATTTTCATCTTTTTACTTGCAAGTTCGCTTGCTTTTAGCATTTATAGAAAGAAATTAAAGCAATTTTTGGTGGTGCTGCTCGCGTTTTGTTGTGGCTTTTTATTTTATGTTGTTGAAATGAAAAATTATAACCCACCTGCAATAAGCGGCGAACAAGAAATAACCGCTCGTGTTAGCGCTCAAAGTTCTATCAAAAGCAAATATCAATGCGTAATTTTAGACGATGTTGTGATCAACGGCAAAAAACAAAGTTACAACATCATGCTTGTAAACTATAACACCGGCAATTTGTTTAACGATGGCGAGATTATCAGTGGCAAAGTGACTTTAACAAACTCAAATATTTTCTTCAAAAACAGTCTTAATTCTTCTGTCTATAAGAACAACATCAAATATGTAACAAGAGCAAAATTAAGCGACTTTGATATTGTTGGCAAAGATTTGAAATTTAACGAAAAGGTTCAACAATCTGTCAAAAACCAGTTAGACAAGTTTATGACAGAAGAAAACTCTGCGATTGGTTATGCAATGATGTTCGGCGATAAAAGCGAAATCAGTTATGATGTGAGAGATGACTTTTCAAAAAGTGGCATCGCACATATTCTTGCAATATCTGGTTTGCATGTCGGCGTGCTTGTCGGTTTCGTTATGTGGATATTGAAGAAATGTAAAGTCAACAGATTTGTCAGCCTTGGCATTATCGGCGCATTTTTGATTTTGTATTGCTATCTATGTTCATTTTCGCCATCTATTGTCAGAGCAAGTATCATGTCAATTATTTTGCTGCTCGCAAATTCCATCGGCAAAAGATACGACTCGCTTAGTTCTATTGGACTTGCCGGCATTTTAATTCTGATTTTCAAACCTCTTTACGCTTTTGATATCGGCTTCCAAATGAGTTTTGCCTGCGTGATTGGCATCGCAGTCTTGTATCCAACAATAAACAGATTCCTTATGAAAATCAAATTTCCAAAATTTTTATCTCAACCTCTTGCAATGTCCATTTCCACGCAAATCGCTCTTATACCAATTTTGATAAATTGTTTCGGCAGTTTCTCAATTTTGTCAGTTTTTCTTAACATCTTTGTAATTCCACTCTTTTCAGTTGGTTACATAATTC
>CALBYO010000010.1 GCA_937889705.1 uncultured Bacillota bacterium
ACGAAATCGGCTACAAAGTTGTAAAAGCCGCATTGCTCAAAAAAGTCAAAGAACTAAAAAAAGAATACTCAGACTTAGACAAAGTTGACGTTCAAGAAAGTGCAACTGGCGGAAAAACCGAACAAAACAACAAAACATATATTTTGAATGTAGATGACGCAGAAAACAACATCGGCGAATTCACCGAAGAACTCAACAAAGCAGATGTTACACTTAAAAAGTTCGACTCACTCTACACAAAAACTAAACTCTCACAAGACTTATCTTTGTAATCCGCAAAACCAGAAAAAAACACCCACATAAGGGTGTTTTTTTATTTTTGATTACTTACGCTCTTTTGATAGCGAAAGAAATATCCTATTAACTTTATATTTGATTAAAAGTTTGAATTATCTGTCAGCCACTCTTTAAATAAAATAGTAAGTAATTTATTTTTAACTCCAAACACTTTAAACTATAAAGTTTAACAATGTTGCAAAAAAAATCATGCATTAAATGCATGATTTTCTCGTAAAATTAAATTCTACTTTCTGCCTTTTTTCTTTGCGTTTACTGGGAAAAATCCAAATAAACCGGCAACAATTCCGCCAATAGCAAGAAGATATGCACCAACAGCAGGCGCAGATTCAACAGCAGTAAGTCTTGTGTTGAAAATAGTTGCTGATAATGAGCTGTCTTTTGCTAATACGCAAATTAACACAAAAGCAATTATTGCACAAATTACTGACATTGCACTTGTAACCATTTTAACTCTATTGTCGCTCATAACTCCGAAAAGTTGCATAGCAGTTAAAATCAATGTTAAGCCTGCAAATATAACTGTCATAATTGCAAATGCCATACATGCTCTGGATAAATCGCTCGCGTCACTGAAACTGTTGTTATCAAACAATTTTGTTACATATTCAGTTCCTGTTACTTGTCCGACTGATTTCAAATATGCAATGCACATTCCTGTTACTGCAAGAACAGTACCAATCAAAACAATCGCTGACAAAATCCATTTTTTTGCATTTTTCATACTATCCCTCCTTATTAAATTTCTTAAAAATTATAACCAATTTTTAATCTTTTTCAAAACAAAAGGAAGAATAATCTATACAAAATTTTTATAACTATGTCGAATTGGTGATTAAATAAACATACTGACCTTTATATAGCAGCGTCTTTGGTGGCGGTAATTGTTCAATTATGAAGCCCCCGTCACCTTGAATTTCAAAGTTAAGACCTAATTTTTTAAGTTCAACACATGCGTCTGTTAAACTTTTACCAACAAGGTTTGGCATTTCAATGTTTCTTTCAAGTGGAACATATTTTGGATCGTCTGGTTGAATGTTTTTTTGTTGAATAATATCGGCAAAAATTTCCTTTGCATAAGGAGATGCAACTACGCTACCGTAGTATGCTCCTGTTCCAGGTTCATCAACAACAATTAATACGATGTATTCTGGGCTTGACGCTGGATAAGTTCCTATAAAACTTGAAACATAAGTTCCAGCAATTTTACCGTCTTCATATTTCTGTGTTGTGCCTGTTTTGCCGCCAATTTCGTATCCTTCTAGGAAAGTATATTTTCCAGCTTTTGAAACTGTTTCTTCAAGCATATCATTGATAATATCAGAAACTTCTTTCGAAATAACTTGGTCTATAACTGTTGGCGAATTTTCTTCCAAAATTAGGCCGTCATCTGAATAAATTTTTGAGACCATGTATGGTTTTAAAAGTTTACCGCCATTTACGCAAGCAGCAATCGCTGTTATAAGTTGAAGCGGAGTCACAGCAATCGCTTGTCCGAACCCCATTCTAGCAAGGTCGACATTTTGAACATTATCTTTGTCCATGATAATTCCGCCGGACTCGCCTAAAAAGTCGATTCCTGTTTTTTTGCCAAGACCAAATTTTTCAAAATATTCATACATGCGATCAAGTCCCATTCTTAACGCCAAAGTTGTAAAAACAGTGTTGCAAGAATTGCACAAGCCGTCTGTTAAGTCTTCGCTGCCATGTCCAACCGATTTCCAGCATTTGATTTTTTGCCCATCAACTATATTATACCCTGGGCAATAAAAATGATCAGTTAAATGTGCTACACCAGCACTTATCGCACTCGCCATTGTTAAAATTTTAAATGTCGAACCTGGCTCATAAACACTGACAATCGCCTGATTTTTCATCATTTCCATGAGAGCCCCAACATCGTCACGCGGAACATCGTTTAAATCAAAACTCGGCTTTGAACTGAGTGCCAAAATCTCGCCAGTGTTGGGATCCATAACAATCGCAGTGGCACCTTTCGCCTTTTGTTCAATCATTAATTTTTCCAAAGTTCTCTCAACAGCAAGTTGTATATTGACATCAATAGTCATTTCAATATTAAAACCAGCAACAGAAGGGACATAAGAGGTTAAACTATTATATATTTGCTTACCTTGCAAGTCGCTTTGCACAAGCGAATAGCCAGGCACACCTTTTAATATATCGTTATAATACGCTTCCAAGCCCGCCTGTCCGACATTATCAATCGTTGTAAAGCCAATAAGTTGCGTCATAAGGTTTCCATAAGGATAATACCTGCTGTTGCTTTCAGAAAGATAAACTCCTGACAAGCCAGAATTGTATATTTTAATTGCAGTTTCTTTCTCTACCTGCATTTTTATTAATACTTCACTAATATTTACATTGCTTACTTTTTCAAAAGTTTTCATGTAATCAAGTCCAAGCGTTTCGGACAGAACTGTTGAAGTGTTGTTGACATCTTTAACTTCCCTGCCACGGACATATACATCATAAGTCGTATAAGAAATTGCAAGCGCCGCACCATTTCTGTCCTTGATTGTTCCGCGCTCAGCCGACACTGGCAAATCTCTTGTCCATTGTTCGGTCGCTTTCATTTGAAGATAACCGCCATTTATAACCTGAACATAAACAAGTCGCAAACAAATTAGGCTCATTAAAATAGCCAAAATAACAACAACGGCAACAATTCTTTTTCTAAACTTATGCAAATTAAAAATATCCATGCACTTCTCCATGGATATTTTATTATTGAAAATTATAAAAAATGATTAAAAATTTAAACCGACAATGTCTTCATGTGTGACATCATATTTTTTGTGCAATTCAATATATTGATTATCTAGCTCATTAATTTGCCTGCTTTTAGCATCGTACTCAAAAAAATCTGATGGGAAAATATTGTTGCTTAAAGCAGCAATAACAAGAAGTTTAACTGACACTCCTGCTGCAACAACAAAGTTTGCGATTAAACTCTTTTTGTTATTAACTTCTGTCAACATTTTATTTGCTGGATAATCTTTTCTAAAATCTTTTTCTGTATACATAATTTATTCTCCTTAACTGTTTTGTATTTTAGCATTATTTCACAGTGATGTCAATAGTGACTTTTAAAAAATTTAGATTTAACTTTGACATTTTGCTCATTATATATATAATATTAATAAATGAAAGAAGAATTAACTATTGATAAATTAAAATATGATGATAAAGACGCCGGCTGGGGTTATCTTTTTGCGGTCTTAGTTCCTTTGGTTTTTCAATTAATTGTAAGCATTATTTTAACGATTATTTCTACAAAACAAGGAACAACACCAACCGAATTATTAAAAATAAATTATGTGGCAGCAATTTATTACACTTTAAATGGTCTAACATTTTTTGCTTTATTTTGTTTTTTTAATAAATTCAGAAAAAAACGCGCATTTGTTTGTGCAAAAATTGATTTTAAAATCGGTTGGAAAAATACATTAATAATTATTGCACTTTCAATTATTGTTTTATTTGGATTTAATTATTTCATTAATTTATTATCATATTTAATGCAACTTTGCGGATATAACCCAGACGCAAGTTTGCCATTGCCATTAGATAATGTCGGCTGGCTTTTTATCAACTTGTTTATTCTTGCTCTTGTGCCAGCAATTTGCGAAGAATTGATTTATCGTGGCATAATTATGAATGGACTTAGAAAATTTGGTAATACAACCGCAATCTTCTTATCAGCCGCAATTTTCGCAGTTGCTCATGGTTCAGCAATGCAAACAATTTATCAATTTATACTTGGCGTTGTTCTTGGCTATATAGTTGTCAAAACTGGCTCACTAGTTGCATCAATGCTCTTCCACTTTTTGAATAACGCAATGGTTTTGGTTGTAAACTATATATTGAATGTAACTCAAAACGAAACTTTTGCATCAATTTTAGGAACAGAAACTTGGACAGCGTTTGATATAATTTTCGCTATCTGCATGGCGATTGCAACAACTGGCGCTGTAATACTTCTCGTTTCTTTCTTAAAAAGCAATAAAAAAGAAATAATGTATGAAAAAACAAATGAGAAACTAAATCCAACAGCAAAAATATTGTTTATAATTTCCGCTGTACTTTCAATCATAATTTGGTGCATTGGAACATTTGTATAATTAGGTGGTATTTTCGTGAAAAAAAGAAGTGATATATTTAATGTTAATTTAACTTATTTCATAATGATGCTTTTATTTGTTGGAATAAGAATTTTATCAAGCAGCGGCGTTTTAAATTCTATGGGCGAAACTGCAAGTTATATTTTGAACGCCGTAATTCAAATTGTTATTATGCTTTTGCTGCCTCTTATTATGATAAGTTTGCTTAGGAAAAGAAAAATCGGACAAACACTTGAAGATTGCAGCCTTAAAACAATTTCATTTAAAGAAGTATTAATTTCAATCGCAATCGGCATCGTTGTATTTATCTTGAACATCATTTTGTCAACAATAATTTCGTTTATATTTTCATTAATCGGCTACTCTTCTGGTTCAAGCGGCTCAGCCGTTTACACAGAGCCAACTGTTGCAAATTTGATGCTCAGCCTGCTTATGACCGCAGTTCTCCCAGCATTCTGTGAAGAATTTGCGCACCGCGGAATGTTGCTTTCCGGTTATAAAGTTTTGGGATTTAAAAAAGCAGTTTTGTATTCCGCCTTGCTCTTTGGACTTATCCACTTAAACATAAATCAATTCTTTTTTGCAACACTTGTTGGAGTTGTCCTTGCAACCGTAACACTCTTTTCAAGAAGCATAATTCCTGCAATGATAATTCACTTTATGAATAACGGAATAAGCGTATATTTGGAATTTTCTATGGCTAAAAAACTCCCACTTGGTATTTTTTACAGCAACACACTTAACGCATTATTTTCGTCAAATATCTTACTAACCTTCTTGTTCATGCTTGTATTTATTCCAACATTAATCTATTTACTGCTTATTTTAATTAAACAATTTTTAAAAATTAACGCTCAAAAATCTTTGCAAAACTACATGAATAAAATGGCAATCAATGAACTCAGAAAAGAAACGCTTGGAGATATTGCCCAGGACGAATCGCCAGAATTAATTCAATTTAATGAAGCATTGAAAAACAGACCTTTCTCGCCTACGGCAATAAAAATTGAAATTCCTTACGAAATTTTAGGTTTCTACATGAGCCCAGCCATGAAAGCATCACAAACAGATAATTTGTTCTTATACGCAACAATCGTTCTTGGTTCGCTAATCACACTATTTACATTTGTTTGGGGAATTATATAAAAAACATCTCACCAGAGATGTTTTTTATTTTTTGTTAATTATCTTTTCGACCTGTCTTTAACATTATCAACCGCAATGACCATAGCGACAACAAAAGCAGGGTCTTCGATTTCTGCAATTTCAACTTCATAAGTATCAGCAAGCGCCATCATTGGATTTTTGACAGTTCCAACTTTCTCGCCATTCTTCACAACAGAGTAGCCAGACACTCCCCAACCGTCAAGTGTAATTTGGTCACCATATCCCACAACATCATATCCTGGTTTCAAAAAGCGATTTTTAACTTTTGCAACTTTTTGTTTTTCCGAATTAAGAATAAAAGTTGAGTGAATAAAGAAATGGAAAAATTTGTTTTTGACAATGTATAAGAGATTATCGTTCATATCAAAAATCTTTTTCTTTCTTGTTAAACTAAAAAATTTTCCTTTAACTTTATAAATGTCGTTACCATTTTCATCTTTAACAGTAGAACTGCCCTTTAATGAAAATAACTTGTTTTTTACATAAAATTTCATATTCCCCTCCTATTTTTTAAATACAAAAAACAATGTTAGCGAAAGCGCTATAACCAACAAAACCCAACCGATTAATTGCGAAACTAAAAGCCACTTTTTTCTTTTTTTCGCTTTTTCATCAATCGAACTTTCGTTAATTTCTTCTTCAATATTCAGCTCGCTTACAACTTCAACTGCCTTACCATTATTTTTTAAATTGCAAAATTTCAAAGTTAAATTATTTTCGCCATCGGTTAAATTGACTTTTGCTTGATATTCCAATTTGTAACACGCCTTTGGAAGCCTAGGGTTCAAAAGTCCAAACAATGATACAATGAAATACAGCATTTGAATCAACCACCAGCAACGACCGTTTATTTCCAAAACATTTTTAACGCTTACATTTGCGCAATCATTTTCTGTTTGATGTTTTATTTCAATAATTCCGTCTTTATTTCTTTTATAATCAACTGCCTTGCCATCAATTTCGATTAATGGATTTAATTCTAACCCGCCTTGGATTTTCAAATTTAATGTTTTCATCAATTAACACCTCCGCTAAGTAAGAATACAAGCCCTACGATTAATGAAAGCCCAAGTATAATTGATGAAGCAACAATTTTGGCAACCGAACGTTTTTCTTTTTGCACGCTCAAAAAAATTATTGACAAAATCGAAGCAAAAATCGTAATTCCAAAAACATAAGGAAACGCAACATACATTTTTGTAATGACAGTTATTAATTTTTCGCCATTGTTAAACAGTCCAGAAACAAATCCAGGCGAAGTGAGAAACACTAACCCGCAAGTGCAAATGATTGAGAAAAACGCAATAAAAACGGCTAGGACAAAATATAATGCTGACAGCATTGATCCTAGCCAAAGAAGCGTCATTAAAACCAGTCCAACAACTGAATAATTGAACATAATTTTACCAAAATGCAACTGATATATGCTATTGTATTTTTTCTTCATCGCTTTTACTATATGTTTAGTATATAATAAAAAAACATAATTCAACAAATAAAATCACTAAAAAACCGAAAATTCTTGAATTTTACAGTAATGTATGTTAAACTAAAATGCTTAAAAAAATAAAATTATTAGGAAATTATGGAAAAGAAATTAAATATCGGCTTATTTATTGACACATTTTACCCAATGATAGACGGCGTAATTAATGTTGTAGATAACTACGCTAGAAGACTTAATAAAACTGCAAATGTAACCGTTTTTGCACCAAAATCTAGATATAATAATTTTGATGACAGCACACTGCCATATAAAGTTGTTAGATGCAAACGTGCAAATTTAAAAGTATTAAAATTAGATTACGACTTACCGCTTCCAACTCTGGACAGCAATTTTAAAAAAGAAATAAAAAGCGCAAACTTAGATATTATTCATATTCACTCACCTTTTTCAATTGGGAAAATGGCAGCAAATTATGGAAGAAAAAATAATATTCCAGTTGTTGCAACAATGCACAGTCAATTTAAAAAAGATTTTTATAAATCAACAAAAAGCAAAGCCCTAACAAAAATAATGTTGGACATTATCGCCAGAACTTTCAACAAATGCGATGTGCTTTGGACAATGAATCCAGCGTGCGCTAACCTTAGCCAAGAATACGGCTATAAAGGTAAAGTTGAAATTGTCCCAAATGCCACCGATTTAGTAAACGAGTTTACGGAAGATCAAATATTACAATTCAAAAAAGAAATTCAAGAAAAATATAACATTCAAAATGACGAAAAAATATTTATCAACATCGGAAGAATAAACAAACTCAAAAATTTAGATTTTGTTGTTGATGTCTGCAAAGTATTAAAAGATAAAAATTTCAAATTTAAACTTTTATTAATCGGCGATGGCAGCGACAAAAAATATTTTATCAGCAAAGTAAAAAAACTCGGACTTGAAAATAATATTATTTTTGTTGGTAGAGTTTCAGACATACAAGAAAAAAGCAAACTATTTGCAATTTCTGACCTGCAAATTTTCCCAAGTTTTTATGACACTGACGGCATTGTTAGAATTGAAGCCGCTGCATTTTCTGTTCCAACCATTTTTATAAAAGACAGCATCGCTTCATCAACAATCACAAATAATGTCAATGGCTTTATTGGCGAAAATGACAAGGAAAAATTTGCCGCAGCAATCATTAATGCTTTTGAAAATAAAGAAAATTTTGGAAAAGTTAAAGAAAATTGCCATAAAGATTTATACATAACTTGGGACGCGCTGATGTCGAATGTCCTAGAAAAATATAAACAATTAATTAAGGAGAAATCATGCAAGAAGATTTAATTTCTGTTATCGTCCCATGCTACAACATGGAAAGATTTTTGCCAGATTGCTTTGCGAGCCTTGACCACCAAAATTATAAAAACTTGGAAATTATTTTTGTAAATGACGGCTCAAAAGATAACACCTTGCAAATATTGAATGACTATTGCAATGGCAAAGAAAATTGCAAAGTTATTGACCAACAAAATCGCGGAATAAGCGGTGCAAGAAACACAGGTTTAAGATATGCATCAGGCAAATATGTGTATTTCTTTGACCCTGACGATTTCCTCTCGCCAAACATTATTTCAGTTTTATATAAAAATCTAATTGAAAATGATGTAGACATTTCTATTTGCAGATATAAACGCGTTAAAGAAGATTTTCAACTAAATTATGACAAAAAAGATAAATTATCAAAAAAATTGACCTTTTTTGACACCGAAAGCACAATTTGCCAACTTTACAGCGGCAGACTCTTTGATGTTTGCGTTTGGAACAAATTGTATAAACACGAAATTTTAAAACAGATTGATAACTATCCAGAAGGATATAACACAAATATAAAATACGGCGAAGATGTTGAGTTTAATATCAGATATCTTGAAAAATCAAAAGGTGCGGTTTTCACAAAAGACAGATTGTATTATTACAGGCAACGCAAAGGCAGTTTGGTAAGAAGCACTTTCAACGAAAAAAGACTGACCGATTTCATTGGCATTGATTATGCAATCAGCGTTTGCGAAAACAAATTTCCAATAGCAGAAAAATATATCAAAAGTTGGAAAGGTCTTGTTTGCATTGAAATGTTATTCTATATTTATAAAAGTGAATATTCAAATAAACAAGTCATTGAAAATTTGCTTAAAGATTTAAAAACAAATATGAAATACATTGTTACTTGTAAACGCAATCATTTATATAGAAGGATTTTTGTTCCTCTAACCTATCCACTTTTTAAAATATTTCTTCATAAAAGACTTAAAACAAAATAAAAAAACTCTCTCAATTCGAGAGAGTTTTTATTTATTATTCAGAATCTTTTTTAGTGTGAATTACAAGTTTTACTTCATGTTTTTCAGCAAGTGGTTTTGCATAGTCAATCGCTTGTTGTTTTGTTTTTGTTCTCTTTGTTGCTCTTGCGTTTGTTTCGCGTTTTACAACCCATTGCTTTGCTTCTGCATCATAAGAAATTTCGTAGTCGCCACTTTCTTCTGGAAGTTCTTCTTTTACTTCTTCTTTCTTTGGCTCAGCTTTTTTAGTTGCTGGTTTTTTTGTTGTTTCTTTTTTAGCAGTTTCTTTCTTTTCTGTTTCTTTCTTTGCTACTTGTTTCTTTGCTGGTGCTTTTCTAGCAGGTGTTTTTGCAGGTTCTGCTTTTTCTTCTTCTACTTTTTCAACTTTTTCAACTTTTTCTTTCTTAGGTTCTGCCTTTTTTGCAGCGGCTTTTGCAGGCGCTTTTTTAGGTGCAGTTTTTGTTGATTTTGCAGCTGGTTTCTTTGGTTCTTCTGCCTTAACCTCTTCTGCTTTTTCTTCTTCAACATTGTTTATTTTAACTTCAACAGGTTGAATTCTTTCTGCTTTTGGTTTATCTTCTTCCGTAGTTAAAACAATTGGAGTTGATTTTTGTTGTTGCATTTTCTTTTCTTTTTCAATGTTCAAAATTAAGAACAACACAGCAACTAAAAGTGCAAATGCCAAGCAGCCAACCAAAATCCAAATTCCGCTGCCAGTGATAAAATCTTCAAATCCATTTAATAAAAAACTTTTCATAATTTTCTCCTTAACTCTTTTATGAGTTTAACAAACATTTTTTGTTTTTCAAAATGTTTTAAATAACTTTTTATATAATATTTGCTTTAATAAAAAAATTATGTAATAATTTGTTTAATGGATAAAAATTATTATATTTCAAAAGCATTAGAGCAAGCAAAAATTGCCTACAAAAAAAATGAAGTACCTATCGGCGCTGTCGTTGTCAAAGACGATAAAATAATTTCAACAGGTTATAACAAACGCGAAAAAAAACAAAACGCTTTAATGCACGCCGAAATTATTGCAATAAATAAAGCCTGCAAAAAATTAAAAAGTTGGCGACTTGACGATTGCGATATTTACGTCACCTTAGAACCTTGTTTAATGTGCTATGGCGCTATTTTAAATGCCAGAATAAAAAACTGTTATTTCGGCGCATTTGACAAATCAGGCGGCTCAATATCTTCAAATCAAGAACTTCTAAACAAATCAATTTTAAATCATAAACTTAATGTTGAAGGCGGAATTTTGAAAGACGAATGTTCACAAATATTATCGACATTTTTTGAAGAAAAAAGGAAAAATTTGTAATTTTATGTTGCAAATTTTTTTGTTTATAAACTTATGATTGACAAATCGACTTCGTTGTTTTAAAATAAAATAAATGTTTAAGGAAGATAAGAAAAAAGACACCAAATACATAAAGCGCGTTAATATCTATCGCAAAGATATACCGCTTTGGTTACATTCAACTTTAAAAGCGCTTTTTATTGCGTTTATTATTTGTTGTGCCATAATTGCAATCTTCAATTTCGTTTATATCGGCAGAACAGTTGACGGCTCTTCAATGCTTCCAACTCTAAACAACTACGAAGATAAATCAATAAGTGACTGCGTGTATATTAATAGGTTTGCCACTTCTTACGATGGCGACATCATCGTTGTGCATAACCCAACAAATAACTCCAACGCAAACAAATATGTAATTAAAAGATTAATGGCAACTGGCGGAGATAAAATTGCAATTATTAGAACAGATAACGGCGGCGTAAGCGCAAGCGACGGAACATATAAAATAAGCAGAATTAAAAAAGATAGTTCTAACGCCGAATTGGTTGAAGAAACATACCTTGACGAAAACACATCTCTATACTTCTCATATCTCGAATTTCAATCACTTTTAAATAAGTCAGATTTGACCGGTTGTAAAATCGTAACAGTCAATGGAATAAAATATCTTGAAATAGACGAAGGTTATATCTTTTATATGGGAGATAACCGTTCAAGCAAAGAAGCTTCATACGACTGCCTAGACTACGGCCCAGTTGAAGCTAATAAAATTGTTGGTAGAGTGAATATAATTGTTTACGAAAACAAAAATCATTTTAGTCAAATTTTTTCATATTTTATCCACAAAATTTTTGGCTAAAAGTTTGACAATATATTTCAAATAAATAAACTATTTATTAGGAGTAAAAATGAAAATAATTGTAACAACCGATAGCACATCAGACCTTCCAAAAGAACTAGCAGAAAAATACAACATCGGAATTATGCCTTTAAATGTAAACTTGGGGGACGACACTTTTGAAGACGGCGTCAACATCGGCCCAGAAGAAATTTTCAATTTTGTGGACAAAACTGGTGTTCTTCCTAAAACTGGTGCAAGAAGTGCGTTGACTTATCAAGAGTTCTTTGAAAATCAACTCAAAAACCTAAACGCAGACGCAATAATTCACATATCTCTATCATCAGAAATCTCATCATCATATTCAAATGCCCTGCTCGCTTCAAACGAACTTAAAAATGTTAAAGTCATAGATAGTAGGTCATTATCAACAGGCTGCTCACTTTTAGTTTTGTCGGCAATAGATAAAATCGAAGAAGGCAAAGACTTAGACACAATCGCCAGCGAACTCGAAGAAGAAACATCTCGTGTCCAAGCCTCATTTATCATAAACAACTTAAAATATCTCTATAAAGGCGGCAGATGCTCCGCACTCGCTATGCTCGGCGCTAATGTTTTAAGAATAAAACCAAAAATCAAAGTGGCAGACGGCAAAATGAATGTCGATAAAAAATATATGGGTCGCTATGAACAAGTCTTGCTAAATTATGTTAAAGATTTGTTAAAAGACTATCCAGATATCAACAAAAAACGCGTTTTTATCACTTTTACATCAAAAACTGACGCCATTAACGCGCAAATCGAATATATATTAAAGGAAAACGGCTTTGAAGAAATCATTCAAAATTACGCTGGTTCAACAATCGCAAGCCACTGCGGTAGAGACACTTTGGGCGTGCTGTTCATTTCTTTATAAAAATTGTTTGACTAAGTTTAAAAATTTTTCTATAATTTAATTATAGAAATTTTTTTATAATCTTTTTTAGGGGGAAGTTATGAAAAATTATGATAGTAATAATATGAAAAACAAATATAACTATCGCGAAGAAGATAAGAAAAAGAAAAAAGCCCATAACCTGTTGTGGCTTCTGCTCCTGCTCTGCTTCTTCATGGTCGCTATTATAACAGTTATAATAATAGGTATCACACAAGCATGGTTCTCATTCACTCAAAAAATGGAAGGTGACTTCACTTTTGAAAATGGTATCGTAATGTCGTATGAAGATATCGATGTCCAAGAAGGCACAAATTTCCATATCATGAAAAAACAAGGCAATAATTACTCGTCACTTAATGAAACAAATGTCAGATTTGACGACAGATTTGAAATCGTCAACCCAAAACTTTCCGCCGCAGAAGGCTCTGTAAACTTCTTTTTAAGAGCAAAATTGCAATACACTTTCACAAAAGCCGGTGTTGACGGAGTTCTAGACTTGCAAGGCTTGGCAGATGCATTGAACGCAGAAAATCCTGCAAATAATTACACAGCAGACAATGTTTTAAGCGCAGTTTATCAAAAAACTCTGCAATTCTCAAATAACTGGCTATATGGTGGCGATGGTTGGTTCTACTATGTAGGCAACTTAAATGGTTGGACAAACTCAACCGGCACAGTTAATTATAACGACATGACAAACGCAGTTATCTCAAAAGACACACCAAAAATCGAAGTGTTCTCACCAAACCCAGTTGTTGAAATTATCTCTGGTGAAGGCAACGACATGGAAACATTCCTTATCAAATCTTGCAAAGTTACATTAACAATCAATGCTTGCGAAACAACAGAAAGTGCCTTTGAAAGTTGGCTTCTAACTGCTTAATAATAACAAATCAAAAAAACACTCACAATCGTGAGTGTTTTTTATTTTTTGACTTTGCGTTCATTTATGCATTTTTAGTATACATGTCATAACCGGCTTTATCACTTGATGCTTGTTTTGTATACCTATTGCTGATGCCAGTGCCAACAGTTAAACCAGATTTAACATAAATTGTTGCTGATTCAAACACTAAATCATCACCAGTAGCAACTGTTGCTGAATCAACAGTTACAGTTTCAAATTCACAACCATCAAAAGCAGACATAAGTCTAGTTACATTTGCAGGAATGGTTATATTTTTAATAAGTGCATGATTAAATACATAATCATCAATTTTTTCAAGAGAATTTGGCAAAGTTATTTCTGTGATGCCTCCACCTAGTTCTTCTATCCAATCTGCACAGAAAGCACCAAAACAAATTCTTTTAACACCTTCTTCTATTGTTACCTTTTTCAATTTAGAATCTTTTGCAAAAGCCATTGGAGCAATTTCTTTTACAGAATATTTTGTACCTGTTAAAATGTTGCCTTCAACTAATTTTGTAGATTTAACAATAACTCCGTCTGCATATTTGCCACCTGTTTCAAAGTCTGTTTCTTCTAATGAATAAAACCAATTCATGAAATCGTCAGAGCTATTAATTTCAGTTGCATAACCTTCGATAGTATATGGATAGTCGATATATTGAATAACTACAATATCTCTAAACATACAAACCGCTTCATAACCACCAGCCCAAACTTCTTTAAAATCTCTTTTTCTAAGATAATATGAACTCTTGATTGTTATTTCAGTATTTTCTCCATAAGATTGATAGAGTGCAACACCGCCTTCAACATCATATTCGCTTTCAATAGTTCCGTCTACAACTTCTCTACTCTTTGTTGAGAAAGAGAATCCGTTATATTCGTCAGTTGACCAAAAACCGATAACATAACCTGTAACTTTACCTTTTGAAGAGTCTGCTTTGACCGTTACAGTTTTTGCACTGCTTTCTTCAAAAACATCAGGAGCACCATTTTCATATTGCAAAGTTACTGAACTAACATTGTTATTGTTAAATGTCAATTCTGTTTCCTTTTCATAAGGAAAAACAACTTCATTAAGTTCGCCTTCCGCATTGCCACCAACTGCAACCCTTAAATCTTCAATAGGCGTAATTAAATCACCAGTCGTTGAGCCAGTCGCTTCTGCAAATCTAACTGGAGTAGCGAATTTCCAACCTTCGGCTGCTGGGTCAGCATCGCCTTGAAGTGTTTCAAGAACAAGGTTTACAACAATCTTGTTAATTGATGTTGTTGTGTCTTTAACAACAAAACCGCCACCTTCGCCATTGTTATCTGCTCCAACAAAGTTTTCACCTTCAATAATGAATTCGGCGTTGCTTTGAATGAGTTCAACAAAGTCTGCA
>CALBYO010000011.1 GCA_937889705.1 uncultured Bacillota bacterium
GGAAATAAAAAATCTCTCGATTGAGAGATTTTTTTATGCTTTAATAAGTTTTGCAAATTCCACGGCATTCAAACTTGTTCCGCCAACTAGCACTCCGTTGATATTTTTATTTTTGTAGATTTCTCTTGCTGTTTGTGGGGTAATGCTGCCGCCGTAAACAATTTTGATTTCTTTTCCTGCTGTTTCCGAATACAATCTATTTATTGTTGAACGAATAAATTTTACTGCTTCGCTGATTGTTTTGCTGTCTGCAATTTTGCCTGTGCCAACAGCCCAAACAGGTTCGTAAGCGATGGTTATGTTTTTGAGTTCGTTTTCGTAAATTCCAAACAAGATTTCGCCAAGTTCTTTTTCTATGGCGATTTTTGTTTTTCCTGAATTGCGTTGAGCACGAGTTTCACCAACGCAAAGGACAATTTCAAAGCCGTATCTCAAAGCGGTTTTGATTTTTTTATTGATTTGCAAGTTTGTTTCGCCAAATTTTTTACGGTCGCTATGACCAAGCATAACAGTTTTGACTTTCAAATCTGCGAGCATAGGAGCGGAGATTTCGCCTGTGTAGCCGCCGCTTTCTTCTTCAAACATATTTTGAGCGCCAAACAAAAATTTTTCGCCTTTATATAGTTTTGAGAGATATAAAGAAGTATATGGCAAGAACAAACAAATTTTTTGTGGTTCGTCAACCAATAATGCGTCTAATTCTTTCAAATAATCTTTTGTTTCGGAAAAAGTTTTATTCATTTTGAAATTTGCATAAATCAATTCTTTCATATTAACTCCTTATATAATTTATTTTTGTTTTTTGCGGTTATTCTTTATCGTCCAGAACATCAAGACCAGGAAGGTCTGCGCCTTCAAGGAGTTTCAAACTTGCGCCGCCGCCAGTTGAGATATGTGTTATATCGTCTTCATAGCCAAATTCGTGAATTGCAGCAGCAGTATCGCCGCCGCCAACTATTGTTGTACCGTTCACTTTTGTGAGCGCTTTTGCAATCTTTTTTGTTCCGTCTGCAAAATTGTCAAACTCAAACACGCCAACAGGGCCGTTCCAAATAATGGTGTGTGCTTCTTTGATAACTTTTGAGAAAAGTTTGATTGTTTCAGGACCGATGTCAAGCCCCATCATATCTTCTGGGATTTTATCAACAGGGTAGACAGTTCCGCGAGCAGAAGGACTGTAAACTTCCGTGCATACAACATCAACAGGAAGTAAAATTGTTTTGCCAAGTGCTTTTGCTTCATCAAGAGTGTTTTTTGCTATTTCCAATTTTTCATCGTCAACGATGCTTGTTCCGACATTATAGCCTTCTGCTTTTAGGAAAGTGAATGCCATAGCGCCGCCAATTAAGATTGTGTCTGCTTTGGTTAGAAGGTTTTTAATAACTGCGATTTTGTCGCTAACTTTTGCGCCGCCTAAAATTGCAACAAAAGGTCTATTTGGATTATTCATAGCGCTTGTTATAGCGTTTATTTCTTTGCCCATCAAAAAGCCCATTGCGTTTGGCAACATTTTTGCGACTCTATGAATGGAAGCGTGTTTTCTGTGAACAACGCCGAACGCGTCATCAATATAGATATCTGCCATACTTGCAAGTTTTCTTGCAAAGAATAAATCGTCTGCTTCTTCTTCCTTACAAAATCTTAAATTTTCAAGAAGCAAAACTTCGCCAGGTTTTAAATTTTTTGCTTTTTCCATGGCGTCTGGACCAACAACATCGACAGCAAAATAAACTCTGTTAATCAAGTATTTGATAAGTTGTTGTGCGACAGGAAACATAGAGTATTTTTGGTTATATTCGCCGTTTGGTCTGCCAAGGTGAGAGCATATAATAAGTTTTGCACCTTGTTTTAAAATATATCTAATTGTTGGCATTGCTTCATAAATTCTTGTGTCGTCAACAATATAGCCGTTATCGTCCAAAGGCACGTTAAAATCGACCCTTAAAAGCACTCTTTTGTTTTTCAAGTCTAAATCTGTAAGCATTTTTTTCATAGTTATCCCCCTTAAATCTAATTATAATATACAACGAAATGAAATATTTTCAAATTAAATTTGGTTATTTGTCTTAAATTAGTTATAATATCAAGCATGGAAATAGAATTTGTAAATGAGGGCGACATTCAAAAAATATATGATATTTCAAAATGTTATTTTGATTGGACATACGATAATTTTGTAAGCGGTTTAAAGTCGAACAATATTTTTTTAAAAGCGGTGAGTGAAGGTGAGATTGTTGGTTTTTTAATTGCAGACGATTTAATAGATAGTTACAATTTGCTTTTAATAGCCGTTAAAGAAGAATTTAAAAATCAAAATATTGCAACAAAATTAATAAAAAAATTGGAAAATATTGCAAAAAATAAAAATATAGAAAAAATATGGCTAGAAGTTAAAGAAAATAATTTTCCGGCGATTAATTTATATAAAAAAAATGATTTTAAAAATATTTATCTGCGCCGAAATTACTATAAGAGCGGCGAAAATGCTTTAATTTTTGAAAAATTAATTTAAAAATAAAAAAAGACAATTTTTTTGCCTTTTTTTTATTTTATTTAATTATTTATTTTTTAATTAAATTTGCTTCTGCTTGGCTTGGACGAATATATAAAGGAACAAGTTCGCTTTCTGGGCAGGTTTCATTTTTTGCAACTTTTTCAAGTGCAACTTTGAGCATATTTTCACAAGTGAATTTTGCAAGTTTAACATTGCAATTTTCAATATTCTCATCACTCACAATGTCTGTTTTATTTTCAAGTTCAGATTTTTCAATCATTTTTGGTTCTGAAAATTTGTTGTTTTCAAAAGTTGATACAAAATACAAACCGCTTAGAGCGTTTAAAACAATGTCAATTTTTTCATCTTTGTTATTTTCAAAGAAGTTATTTGCTAGCATTTCAAAACTATTAAATTTAACTGCTTTTAAAGTTGGGTGAGTTACTAAAAGCGCTTTTGCAGTTGCTATTGAGATTCTAAGCCCAGTGAATGAACCTGGGCCAACATTAACAGCGAGATATTCAAGTTCATTTAAGTTGACATTCGCTTTTGCAAGCAGTTTTTCAATTTCTGGCAACAAGTTTTCTGAATGCTTCATAGAAGCGTCAAGTTCGCTAAAATATGTTGATTTGTCCGCTTGCAAGGCAAGTTGTGCGGTCATTCCCGCGGTGTTAATAACTAAAATTTTCATACAATATCCTCTAAAATTATTTCTCTTTCATTATCGCCCAATTTGTTGAATGTGATTTTGTGATATGGTTTGGAGATAAGTCCTGATACATTTTCTGCCCATTCAACAAGGCAAATTCCTTTTAAATTGGTGTTATCAAAGTATTCTTCAAAACCAAGAGCGTAGGCTTCGCTGATGTCATTTAATCTATACATATCAAAATGGAAAAGAGCAAAGTTTTCGCCTTGGTATTCGTTCATAATTGTAAAAGTTGGGCTTGTGACGATATCTGTAATGCCAAGACCGAG
>CALBYO010000012.1 GCA_937889705.1 uncultured Bacillota bacterium
TTTGATAGTAAAAATGTTGAATATGTGGAATTGATATACTCAGATGAAACAACTGAAAGATTCTATGAACTTGAAGCAAGCGAAAATTCTGCGACAAAATATTCTCAAATTCAAGTTAAAGCAAATGAAAATAGAAAAGTAACTGCATATGTTGTTGGACTTTGGGATAGTGAATATAAAGGTCTCACTTATGCAACCACTGGTTTAAATGCAGACGGTTCAACTTATGAAATTACAAATGGTTTAACTACTGCTAAATATTGGGGGGCTGATACTACAATAACTGTTCCAGATTCAGTTAAAGTTAGAGAAAGAGACCTTAAAGCTGTTTTAACAGGCATTGATGCCAATTATTTTGGAAAAGGAAATCTTATTATGGATTTCTTTGGAATTTCATATCCTTGTAAATTTTCTTGGAGATATAATGGAACAACAGAGTTAATTAATGAATTTCAAAATTTAAACGAAGCGATAACATATATTAGTGGCGATAATGATTGGATAAAACAGCACGAATTTGACGATAATTTTGAACAATACGAGTTTATCTTTGAATATTCTGCATTGTGCGAAACAACTAATATCTTTTATAAAGATAAAAATGTTGTTGAAGTTGGAAGTGCTACTTTTGGAAATACAAAGTGCGATAATATTATTATAGGAAACAATGTTGAAAAAATAAATGCTGTGTCGTGCGTATATTCAACGGTAAAAACTGTTACATTATCTAGTTCAGTAAAAACAATATGCGGTACAGCCTTTGATGGTTGTTCTAATCTTACAACAACAATCAATGAAGGCTGGGTTAAAGTTGAAGACGGGTCGGCTGTTGACGCAAGCACGCTTCTAAAAGATATTTCTTATGATATTAAAAGAGCGTAAATAAGCAAAACCAGAAAATAAAAAACTCCCAAGTGGGAGTTTTTTTAGTTGAGCAAGATAACTTTGCCGTCTATCCAGGCGTTGAATATGGGCTCTAATTTTGTTTTTGACGCTTTTTCAAATGATGAAATCATATTCTCTGGTTTGGCTATTTTAAAGGCGTTATCTGAATAGTATTGTTGAAGGCATTTCTTAAATTTATCAAAACCCAAGATTTCTCGCAGTGTGTCGAACATCAACATACCTTTTACATAGGTCAAATAAACATATTCTGGTTCGGTTTTAAATTCGGACAAATTTCTGTCCATTGATGTGTCAAGGTCGCCATAGACGCCGCTATAAACTTCTACAAACATTTGATAATTTGAGTAGGCATTTTTGATAATTGCGTTTTTGTCTACGCCTTCGTTTGGGTTGATTTCGTAGTATAGGGCGGTGGTGTATTCGGTTAGACCTTCGTCTAGCCAGCCGTTATCATATTCGCTATTGCCAACGACATTATACCACCATTGGTGTGCTGTTTCGTGGACAATAACTTGTTCGTATTGAGTGTGGTCGGTGATGTCGCTTGCGATATAAATTAAGTTTGGATATTCCATGCCACCGTGGACAAAATTTGCTTCCACGACTGACAATGTTTTATAAGGATATTTGCCAATTAAGTTATTGAAAGTTGAAATTGATTTGCAAGCGGTTTCAAGCGATTTTTCTGGGTCGGTATCGGAAAAATAGTAGTAAGATACGCTTACTCCGTCGCAATCTTTTGAAATGACTTCAAATTGGTCGCTTAAAACTATTGCAAAGTCGCGGACAGTTGTTGCTGTCATTGTGTTTGTGGTTAAATTTCCACTTGAATTGCTGCTTGAAAGGCTGCCACTGCTTGCCATTTTATATTTGCTTGGGAAAGTGATTGAAACGTTATAATTTGCCATTTCGGAATAAAATGGGTCGCCGTTATAGTGGTATAAATCGGTTTTGAAGTCGCCGTTTTCATACACGCAGGCGATAGGGTAGAAATTGCCAAGATTTATTGTGTTATCGCCGTAGCCAAAGCGGTGATTTACATTTGGCAATGTGATGAGATATTCAATTTCAATTTCGATGCGGTCGTCAGGGAACAACTCCTTTGTTAAGTTGATTTGCAAAATGTTTTCGTCCTCGCCAGTTATTTGGTAACTTGGGTTGTTAATGTTGTCCAAATCATTTAATTTTAGAGAGCAGTTCATGCCGGAAACTTTGGCTGATTTGATATCAATTCTGCCATAACTTTTGCCGTTTGGGTAGGCTTTATGTTCGTTTGTCAAACTGACAGGTGAAATTTTAGCGCCTTCCCTGAAAGCGTTTGGGTATAGGTGAAATTTTAGTTGATTTAGGCTGACATCGGTATTGTTTTTATAATCAACTTTTTGCACGCCTGTTACGGTCATGTTTTCGTCATCAAAAGTTAGGTTTAGGTCGTAATTTGTAAGGTTTTCGCTTACGCTTTTTGCACTCGCTGTGCAGCCTGTGAATATGACCACAACAAGTGCGATTGTGGAAATTACGCAGAGTGCAATCATTATTCGGGCTATCCATTTTTTAAACTTCATATTAAACTCCTAAACATATTTATATGTTTGCTATTTGTCTAAAATGAGAAATTAAAAAAATCTTAAAAAAGTATCAAATATTTTTTGGAAAATTTGCTGTTTTGTTGTATCATCTATCCAGTTGATCGAAAACAAATGTCAACAAAAATTTTAAACAGGAGAAAATTATGGCAAAAAAGAAGTATGTTTACCTTTTTAGCGAAGGTAACGCCGACATGAGAAATCTTCTAGGTGGCAAGGGTGCTAACTTAGCAGAAATGACCAATATTGGTATGCCGGTTCCACAAGGCTTTACTGTTTCAACAGAAGCTTGTGTTCGCTATTACGATGATGGAAAAAAACTTTCCGATGACATTGTCAAAGAAATCATGGACCATTTGACAAAACTTGAAAAAATCACTGGCAAAAAATTTGGAGATAAGAAAAATCCACTTTTAGTTTCAGTTAGAAGCGGTGCTAGGGTTTCTATGCCTGGTATGATGGACACTATCTTGAACTTAGGTATCAATGATGAAGTTGTTGAAGGCTTGGCAGAACTCACTGGCAATCCAAGATTTGCTTACGATAGCTATCGTAGATTTATTCAAATGTTCTCAGATGTTGCACTTGGTCTTGATAAAGCAAACTTTGAGAAAATCATCGACAAAATGAAAGAAGAGAGAAAAATTAAAAGTTATGATTGGCAAATATAAAGCCCTCTTCAAAAAAGAAATGGGATATGATTTCCCACAAGAACCAAAAGCTCAACTTTTGGAAGCGGTTAAAGCCGTATTTAGATCTTGGGACAATCCAAGAGCAATTTACTATCGCCGTGTTAACGACATTCCTTCAAACTGGGGAACTGCTGTTAATATTCAATCCATGGTATTTGGTAACATGGGCGAAAAGAGCGGAACAGGCGTTGCTTTCACTCGTAACCCATCAACAGGCGAAAAGAAATTGTATGGCGAATATCTTATGAATGCACAAGGCGAAGACGTTGTTGCTGGTGTTAGAACTCCAAATCCAATTTCAGACCTTCAAAAACAAGATAAAAAACTTTACGAACAATTTGTAAATATCGCAAATACTCTTGAAAAACACTACAAAGATATGCAAGATATGGAATTTACAATCGAAAATGGTAAACTCTATATGCTTCAAACAAGAAATGGTAAGAGAACAGCAAAAGCTGCTCTTAAAATTGCAGTTGATTTAGTTAACGAAAAGATGCTCTCAGAAAAAGAAGCATTAATGAAACTTGATCCTAAACAATTAGATGCTCTTTTGCACCCACAATTTGATAACGCTGCTCTTAAAAAAGCAAAAGTTATTGGTAAAGGTCTTCCAGCATCTCCTGGCGCAGGTTGCGGAGCAGTTGCTTTCACAGCAGAACGCGCAGAAGAAATGGTTAAAGAAGGAATAAAAAAAGTTATTCTTGTTAGACTTGAAACATCACCAGAAGATATTGAAGGTATGGCAGTTAGCCAAGGTATCTTAACAGCAAGAGGCGGTATGACATCTCACGCAGCTGTTGTTGCAAGAGGTATGGGAACTGCTTGCGTTGCTGGCGTTGGCGAACTTGTTGTTGACGAAGCAAAGAAAGTGTTCACACTTGGCGGAAAAACATATAAAGAAGGAGATTATATCTCTATCGATGGCTCAACTGGTAATATTTATGGCGAAGAAGTTAAAACTGTTCCAGCATCACTTTCAGGTGACTTTGCAACAGTTATGGCTTGGGCAGATAAATATAAAGCGCTTGAAGTAAGAACAAACGCAGACACACCAGCAGACGCTAAAACTGCATACAACTTTGGTGCACAAGGTATCGGTCTTTGCAGAACTGAACATATGTTCTTTGATGCTGACAGAATTCCAGCAGTTAGAGAAATGATTGTTTCAACAACAGTTGAAGAAAGAAAGAAAGCATTGAAAAAATTGCTTCCAATGCAAAAGAAAGACTTTATTGGTTTGTATAAAGAAATGAAAGGTTATCCTGTTACTATTCGTTTCTTAGATCCACCTCTACACGAATTCTTGCCTCATGAAGATGCAGAAATCAAAGCGTTAGCAGCAGAAATGGGCATTCCATTTAAACGCTTAAAAGAAACAGTTGCAAATCTTAAAGAAGTAAACCCAATGATGGGACACAGAGGATTAAGACTTGCAATCACATATCCAGAAATTGCAGAAATGCAAACACAAGCAGTTATTGAAGCCGCTTTAACAGTTAAAAAGAAATATGGTTATGATATTAAACCAGAAATCATGATTCCTTTAACATGCGATAGCAGAGAATTTAACTTCGTTCGCGATGTTGTTGCTAACAAAGCAGACGAAATTATCGCAAAAGAAGGCGTTAAACTTCAATATAAAATTGGAACAATGATTGAAATTCCTCGTGCTGCATTAACAGCAGACGAAATCGCAAAAACAGCAGAATTCTTCTCATTTGGAACAAACGACTTAACACAAATGACATACGGATTCAGCCGTGACGATGCAGGTAAATTCTTAGATTACTATTATGAAAGAAAAATCTTTGAATCAGATCCATTTGCAAGACTTGACCAAAACGGCGTTGGTAAACTTGTTGAAATGGCAGCAAAACTTGGAAAATCAGTTCGTCCAGACATCAAACTTGGAATTTGCGGCGAACATGGCGGTGACCCAAGTTCAGTTGATTTCTGCCACAGAGCAGGATTGACATATGTTTCATGCTCACCATATCGTGTTCCTATTGCAAGACTTGCAGCAGCACAAGCAAACATTAAAAATCCAAGAAAATAATCAATTAAAAAACCTTAGACTTCGCGTTTAAGGTTTTTTTATAAATGTAGTTTATATTTGTAATCAAAATTTAGTATTTATTTTTGTATTGACTTTAAAGCACAATTTCTTTATACTAAAATCAGTTGAGGAGTTTTCTAAAAAAATTAAATGTGTAGTGCTTGATTTTGATAATACTATTGCAGCAACTGAACAATATTCATGGCTAGCGCATAACAAATCTTTAGAGAAATACGGCGTTTATTTGAATTCACAATGTATAAAAAAATACATTGGACATCCAGATAATGAAATTTTTGCTATGATTGAACAAGATTTTAATATAAAAATTGATTATAAAACGCATTATTCCGAAAGGTTAAACAACTATATAGATTTAATATTAAATAGCAATTTAAAACCATATTGTTACATAAATGATTTGCTTGATCTTGATTTAAAATTTTATATTTTATCATCAAATAGTGAATTTGCAATTAGAAAAATTTTAAGCCATTGGGGTATAGAGAATAAATTTGAAAAAGTTTACTCTATGTTAGATATGAACTTAAAAAAATCTTATGTATTAGAAAATAGTAAAACTTTTTTCGGCTTTGATCAATCTGAAATTGTAGTTTTTGAAGATTCGCCTAATACTATTAATTTAGCAAATTCATTAGGTTGTGAAACAGTTTACATTGATAATGGAGATAATAATCTTAAATGTAATTATAATTTTAAAATTGATGTAGGGAGTGATTATGCAAAAGAAAGTACAAGAATTTAATAAAAATATGCCTTGTCATGAAAAGCCTATGCCTGTTCATGCAAGGATTTTGGACATTCAAAGCGAACTTGGTGAATTAGCAAAAGAATATCTCAAAAATAGTAAATATGGCACTCAAAATTTTGATTTAACCGAAGATTTTAAATTGGAATATGGCGATGTTTTGTATTCTTTGCTTTCGTTGGGAAACGAAGTTGGTTTAAATGCAGAAGAAGAATTAGACAAAGTGCTTGAAAAATATAGAAAAAGAATTATAGACAAAAACTCAATGGGGAGCGGAAGATAAAATGGAAGATAAAGAAGATAAAATTGAAGAAGAACAAAAAGAAGAAAAGAAAGAAGAAATAGAAGCAGAAAGCGAACAAACAAGTAAAATAGACATTAATGCAATACAAAATCAAACGTTGCGTGGTGATGTTGTTGAAAATCCAGGGGATAAGA
>CALBYO010000013.1 GCA_937889705.1 uncultured Bacillota bacterium
ATCTGTAATGCCAAGACCGAGAGCAAAACCTTTTGTGAAAGTTGTTTTGCCAGCACCTAAATCGCCGCTTAAAATATAAACGCCGCAATTTTTAACATTTTGGGCGATAGATTTTGCAATTTGCTTTGTTTGTTCTGCACTTTTTGAGATGTATTTTTCAATCATGCTATGAGTATTGCATTTAATTTTTAAAATGTCAAATTAAGTTGATAAAAATAGTTAATTTTTTTTCAAATTTGTGATATAATCACCGCATGGAAAATATTTTACAAGGTTTAAACGAAGAACAACAAAAAGCATTATTGCAAATTGACGGTGCGGTTTTGGTTACTGCTGGTGCGGGTAGTGGCAAAACAAGGCTTTTGACACATAGAATAGCGTATTTGATTTCTGAATTAAATGTTTCGCCATACAATATTTTGGCGATTACTTTCACGAACAAAGCGGCAAAGGAAATGAAAGACAGGGTTGAAAAAATGATTGACGGTGGCGATCGTGTTTGGATATCCACATTTCACTCAATGTGTGCAAAAATTCTGAGAATGGATATAGATAAACTCGGCGGTTACGACCATAATTTTTCAATATATTCAGATCAAGACACAGATAAACTTTTCAAGCAAATTTGTGCAAAATATAATATTGACAAAGAAGAAAAGCGTAAAAATATTGCTTTTCATATCAACAATTTGAAAAACAATAATATGACAATGACCGAATACAAAAAAATGTATGACTATTTGGAAAATATTGAAACTATTGAGCGAGTTTATTACGATTATCAATCAGAACTCAGAAAGGCAAATGCGTTAGATTTTAACGATTTGATGAATGTGACATATCAACTTTTTAAGCAATGTCCAGAAGTTTTGGCAAAGTATGCAAATCGTTTTAAATATGTTTTAGTGGACGAATTCCAAGATACCAATACGATTCAATACGACTTAGTAAAAATGCTTACAAGTGTTCATAAGAACATATTTGTCGTTGGCGATGAAGACCAATGTATTTACACTTGGCGCGGCGCGAATTTCGCTAATATCTTTGATTTTCAAAAAGATTTTGAAAATGTTAAACTTTTCAAACTTGAAAGGAATTATCGCTCAACAAAAAAAATATTAAATCTTGCCAATTTGCTTATTAAAAACAATAAATCAAGAATGGACAAAAATCTTTGGACAGAAAATTTTGATGGCGCGGAAATTCAAACAAGAAATGTATACGATGAAAAGGAAGAGGCCGAAGTTGTTGCTCGCGAGATATACGATTTGGTTCAAAATCACGGCTATCAATACAGCGATTTTGCAGTTTTGATGCGTTTGAATGCTTTGACATTGCCATTTGAGGAAAGATTTTTGACATATAATATCCCTCATAGAATTTATGGCGGTTTCAAGTTTTTTGAGCGTGCTGAAATCAAAAACTTAATTTCATATTTAAGACTTTTTACAAACCCAAGAGATGATATTTCATTTGAAAGAATTATCAATTTTCCTAAAAGGGGAATTGGCGACAGTGCGCTAAACGTGTTAAAAGTTGAAGCGAACAATATTGGCGAAAGTCTATTAAACACTATTTTGAGTGATAATTTAGATTTGCCATTATCAACAATAAAGAAATTTGAAAATTTTAAAAACACATATTTGACATTAAAAGATGATTATGAAAAAATGTGTTTAACAGATTTTGTTAAGCATTTGATAAGTGAATTTAACATTAAAAGCGCGTATAATTCCAATTCAGAAGAAGATATAAACAGAATTTTGAACATTGATATGTTTGTAACTCAGGTTCAAGATTTTGAAGAAAAGAATGAAAGTGCCTCGCTTGTTGAATTTTTGGAAAGCGTTTCACTTATTTCAGATATTGACGGAATGGATAATGCAGGTAATTGTGTTACGATTGCAACTGTTCATTCGGTTAAAGGCTTGGAATTTAGATATGTTTTCATAATCGGACTTGAAGAAAAGATTTTCCCTATTTCCAGAGCGTTTGATAATAACGATGAAATGGAAGAAGAACGCAGGTTAATGTATGTTGCAATAACAAGAGCAAAGGAAAATTTGATGCTTACATCTTGCAAAACGAGATACCTATATGGCAAAAGAGATTATGAAAGACCATCAAGGTTTTTACGCGAAATAAATCTTGCACCAGCAGAAGAAAATATCATGCCGGAATTTTCAGTATTTCAAAACAACAGATATGGTGAACAAATTGGCGCTTATTATAAGCAACAATATCAATCAAAAGTTGAAAAGGTGTATTACAAAGAACCGGAAACAAACAAATACGATTACAACCCAATGCAAACGAAAACTAAATTTGATGAGTATGTTGAGAGCAGAAAGCCGAAAGTGGAGTGCA
>CALBYO010000014.1 GCA_937889705.1 uncultured Bacillota bacterium
AAAATTTTGATGATGGAAACGGGCAAAACTTTTGATGTGACCGAAGTTGGCTTTTTTACACAACAAATGCAGCCAGCAGATATATTACAAGCAGGTGATGTTGGATATTTGTGCGCAAGTATTAAAAATGTTTCAGAAACAAGAGTGGGGGATACGATAACTGATGCAATTACGCCAGCACAAAAAGCACTCCCAGGCTATCAAACTGTTAAACCTGTTGTTTTTAGCGGTATTTTCTTGGTTGATGGTTCAAGATATGGCGATTTGAAAGACGCACTTGAAAAACTTAAATTAAATGACGCATCACTTACTTTCACGCCTGAAAATTCCATGGCACTTGGCTTTGGTTTTAGATGTGGCTTTTTAGGTTTGCTTCACATGGAAATTATAACGGAGCGTTTGGAAAGGGAGTTTAATTTAGACCTAATCACAACTGCGCCAGGAGTTTCGTATAATGTTTATAAAACTAATGGTGAAATGCTTGAAATTTCAAACCCTTCAATGTTGCCAAAGCCAACAGATATTGACCATATCGAAGAACCAATGGTTAAAATCCATGTTTTAACGCCACCAGAGTATGTCGGTGCGATTATGGATTTGTGTCAAGATAAACGCGGTCAATATTTGGACATGCAATATTTGGATAAATTTAGAGTGAGAATGGACTATAAATTGCCGCTCAACGAAATGATTTATGACTTTTTTGATAGCCTAAAATCTCGCACTCGCGGTTATGCAAGTTTGGACTATGAATTTATCGGATTTGAAACAAGCGACCTTGTTAAATTGGATATCTTACTCAATGGTGAAATTTGTGATGCACTTAGTTTGATTGTTCACAAAGATAAAGCATATTCGCGCGGCAGAGCGATTGCTGAAAAACTTAAAGAAGTTATTCCAAGACAACTTTTTGAAATTCCAATTCAAGCATCAATCGGAAATAAAGTCATTGCCAGAGAAACTGTAAAAGCAATGAGAAAAGATGTTTTGGCAAAATGCTACGGTGGAGATATTTCAAGAAAGAGAAAATTGCTTGAAAAACAAAAGGCGGGCAAGAAAAAAATGCGTCAAATTGGCTCTGTTGAGTTGCCAAGCGAAGCATTCATGTCAATTTTAAAAATAGATGAAGATTAAGGTTAAACGATGAAGATTTTCCCAGATGTAATTACAACTAGTTATATAATATCTCAAGTTTTGGGATTTGTTTCGCTTATTATATTATGTGTGGGTTACTTTTTAAACAAAGATAAATTGCTTTTCACGCAAATTTTAGGCAATGGCATTAACGCTGTTGCTTATCTCTTGTTATCATCTTTTGTTGGCGGAATTGGGTCAATTTTGTGCACAATAAGATGCTTAATTTTTTATTTGTATGACAAGAAAAACAAGAAAATTCCAACCAATGTTTTCTGTTTAATTATATTAACTTTTGTCGCTTGTGTTTGTATAACATGGCAAGGTTATTACGACATATTTTTGATTTCTTGCTATTTGCTATTTACAATCAGTTTGATGTTTAAAGATGAACTTTTAATAAAAATTTTGCTTGTTGTCGCTCTTGTACTGAGCATAACATATAATGTAATAATCATGAATGTTTTTGGTTATATCAGAAACGGAACAGAACTTGTTTCGGTGATTGTTGCTATCGTCGAAATTTTGGTGAAAAGGAAAAAGATGAAGCATGAATGACTATTCAATTTATGTTCATATTCCATTTTGTTGCAGTAAATGTTATTACTGCGATTTTTGTTCGTTCGTTGATAATCAAAAAAATATAGATATTTATTTTAAATGTCTGAAAAAAGA
>CALBYO010000015.1 GCA_937889705.1 uncultured Bacillota bacterium
CTGCGGAAGAGGCAAAATGTCAGGCCATGTAGTTAGCCATAGTAATAGAAAAGCAAACAGAACATGGGACATCAATCTTCAACAGACAACAATCGTAGAAGACGGAAAAGAAAAGAAAGTTAAAGCATGCACAAAATGCATCAAAACAAATAGAAAATAATTAAAAAACACCTTAAATTAGGTGTTTTTTCTTTTTTAATAATAATTTATTAATTGCAAAAAATAAGAACAATGGAAAGTTTATATTTATTGTTTCTTATTTTTTTTATAATTTTATTAATAATTCCGCTTGGTTTTAGGGGAAAATGTTTTTACAGTTTAAAAACAAATCATGGCGTAATTGCAATAAAATTATGGGGCATTAAAATTATCAATTTGAAAATTAAAATTAAAGGCAATCAAATTTTGATTATTAAAAACCATAAACGTAGTAAAGACGAAATTGCAGTGGGTGAACCAGAACTTAAATTTTTACGCTTTTTTAATGATGAGATAAAAGACAAAATCAAACTCCGCTCACTTAATTGCTATATGCGTGTTGGGCTAGAAAATCCTTTCTATTCCGCAATACTTTCCAGTGGGGTAAGTGATTTTATCTTGGGCGTTTTTGCGTATATAAAAAACAAGCGCCCATCAGCGTCTTGCAACCTTGTTACTCATACAAGTTTTACTGAAAATAATTTTATTTTATGTTTTAATGTTAGAATGTCCATATCAATTTTAGATGTAATTTATTCAATTATAATTGCTATTTTGCGAACTCGCACAGACAGGATAATTGAAAGAAAAATTCAATAAAAATTAATTAAAATGCGATTTTTATTGCATTTTTAAATTGTTTTTTAATTAATTTTTAATATTTTTAAATTTATTTAATAAAAAATCGAAAAATAATCAAACTATTTTTTGAAGAATTTTTGGAGTTTTTATGAAAGAATATGAAAAGAATAGTTCAATAAAAAATTTAATTGCAGAAACAATGGATAATTTGCAATCGCTTACAAGTTCATCAACAATATTTGGTGAAGCAAAAATATTACCAGATGGTACGGCTATTATCCCTGTTTCAAAACTTACTATTGGTTTTGTTGTTGGCGGTGGAGAATATGCTGATTTAAGCACTCGCAGGGTTGGCACTTGTTATCCAATGGCTGGTGGTTCGGGCGGTGGAATTTCGTCAACTCCTATTGGGTTTATTGTCAACACGCCAAATGAAATCAAATTTGTATCAACAGCAAATGCTGCGCTTATGGAAAATTTGATGGATAAGTTGACAAAGTTGGGCGGATATTTAAAAAACAAAATGGATAATAAGGAGTAGAAATATGAATTTAAAAAACAGAAAATTGTTTGTATGTTGTTTAATAATTTTGTCAGTTATAATGCTTGCGAGTTTTTTGTTTTCAGTTGTTCTTGCATCAAAACCAAAAGTTTTTGCTGATAGCGAATGTCCTGCAAAAGCAATGGTAGTTATTGAAGCGTCAACTGGCAGAGTTTTGGAAGAAAAAAACAAAGACGATAGACTTGCAATGGCGAGCACAACCAAAATCATGACCGCTCTTGTAACTTGCAAAAACACGGAAAATTTTGATGAAATTGTAAATGTTCACGACAACGCCGTTGGCATTGAAGGGACAAGCATGTATCTCAGAAAGGGTGAAAAGTTGACAGTTAAAGAACTTTTGTTTGGGCTAATGTTACCATCGGGGAACGACGCCGCAATGGCTCTTGCATATCACATAGGTGGCAGTGAAGAAAAGTTTGTGGAAATGATGAACGCTCAGGCTAGCGAACTTGGACTTAAAAACACGCATTTTGCAAATCCTCACGGACTTGATGCTGACGGACATTACACATCGGCTTTTGACCTTGCGCTTATAACTGCCGCGGGCATGAAAAATGATATGTTTAGGGAAATAATCGCAACGAAAAATGTTAAAGTAACTGGGAGCAAGGAAAACGAGCCAAGATTTTTGTCAAATAAAAACAGACTTTTAAAAACTCTTGATGGTTGCACAGGCGTTAAAACTGGTTTTACAGACAATGCTGGTAGATGTTTTGTTTGCTCATGTACTCGCGAGGGAATGACGCTTATTTCTGTTGTTTTAAATTGTGGACCAATGTTTGAAGAAAGTGCAAGACTTATGAATTTGTGCTTTGAAAAATATAAATTGCGCGAACTTTTGGAGCCTTATGCACAGGGTGACAACATTTTGGTAACGAACGGCGACCAAGAATTTGTTCAAACAGTGACAAAACATGGTTTTAGTTATCCATTGACTGATGAAGAATTTCAAAGCGTAAAAATTGTGAGAAATCAACCTGAAATTTTAGATGCTCCGGTTGTTAAAGAACAAAAAATCGGCGAAATTGAAATTTATTTAGATAAAGATTTGCTTTTTAAAGAAAATATATATACAATGGAAAATGTTAAATCCATAAAATATCTTGATAAGATTTGGGAAATTGTTGACCAATGGAATATTTAACTTTTAAGGACAAAAGATGAGATTAAATAAATTTTTAAGCAGCGCAGGTGTTGCTTCGCGTAGGAAATGTGACGAACTTATTTCACAAGGGAAAATAACAGTAAACGGGAAGGTCGTAACTGAACTTGGAACAATTATAGACGAAAAAAAAGACAAAGTTTTGGCTTTTGGAGAGCCAGTTTCTTTGCAAAATGAGTTTATATATTTGAAATTGCATAAGCCAAAGGGATATATTTGTTCCGCTGCCGACGAAAAAGGCCGTAAAACCATATATGAACTTTTGCCAAAAGAGCATAGACTATTTTCGATAGGTAGGTTAGACTACAATACAGAAGGTTTGATTTTGGTTACAAACGATGGAGATTTTGCAAAAGCAATGTCGCACCCATCATTTGAAATTGAAAAGGAATATATTGTTACGATTGAAGGCAGGATTTCTGAAAGCGAACTTGCGGTTATGCGTGCTGGCGTTGTTGAAAAAGGTGAAAGGTTGCCAAAAGCAAAGGTTACACCAATAAAATTTGACGGCAAATTAACAAGGCTTTCTGTTATAATTGACGAAGGTAAAAACAGGCAAATTAGGCGTATGTTTGAAGCGATTAATAAAAATATCGTGCTTTTGAAACGCGTGTCGGTTGGACCATTTTTGCTTGGCGGACTTGTTAGAGGAAAATATAAAGAATTCACAAAAGAAGAACTCGGGCTTGTTGAAGAAATTAAAAATTATATAGTTTAATTAAAAAAACATGCGATTTTGCATGTTTTTTTATTATTTACAGAATTTAACTTCTATTTTTGCTTCTATTTGCATACTGCCTTTTACGATTGATTCTTTATTCGCTCTTGCTAAAACAAATGCTGAATCTCTGTAAATTTCATTTGAATATAAACTCTTTTCTTCAATTTTACATACGCTCAAATTTTCATCGGTAAGAGATTCCATTTTTGACTTTGCATTTTCTAAGGCAAGTTTTAACGCTTTGTTATAGTAATTTTCTAGGTCTGAGCAAGTGAAGGTGATGCCGCCAAGTCTGTTCGCGCCAAGGTCGGTAAGTTTTGTTAAAACTGAACTCAGATTTTGCAAATCAGTTGTTTTAAATTCCAAACTGTTGTCAACTTGATAACCTAAAAATTTTTCGCCGTCACTATAATTGTATCGTTGGTAAACTGAATAATTTTTTGTTTGAATGTTTTCTTCCGCAATTCCTATTGATTTTAAATATTCAATTATTTTTGACATTGTTTCATTGTTTTCTTCAACTGCAACATTTATGTTCGTGTTTAAATTTTCAATTCCAACATTCACGACAGCAACATCAGGTGTTGCGTTAACAACTGCTGAGCCAAAAACGGTGATTTCTTTTGTGTTTGTATCTGCTTGTACTTTTCCTATCGGTTTATTTATACAGAATATTGATAGTAGTAAAAGCAAAAAACAAATTGCTAAATTAAAACCTTTTTGCATAAAAACCTCCATTTACTAATTTGCGTAAATGAATAATTTTTATTAAAAAAATCACCTAAAAAGGTGATTTTTTATTTTATGAAATCAAAGTTGTCCATTCCGTCGTATCTTTCTTTCATTTTCTTTTCATCTTCACAAGAGATAAAAAGTTCGCCGTCTTCATCAACATAAGTTTTATATTTTGCTTTGATGCTGTCTGCAAGTTCTTTGTCTTTTTTATAATCTCTATCTTTTTTGACTTTTGAAGTTTTTTGCTGTTCGTCAAATGTTGTTGCAAGATTTTCCATTTTTTTAAGAATTTGTGTGTTTAATGTGAAATTTATGCCAAACCTTGCTGCTTCAATATAAAGTTCTTGTAAACAGTCTGAGCCCCACCAAAGAATATTTGAAAGGTCGTTTAAATCTTTTTCAGTGACTTCATTATAAACAATTTTTGTGCTGTTGCAATTTATTATGTCAATATCATTTCGGAATTGCTGTGCGCGTTCTAAGTTAGTGTAAATACCAGAACAAGTTTGAGGGCAATCATTAAGATTTATTTGAGTTTTGCCATCATTCATTTCGTTGTCGTGAATTTCAATTACTAAATAATATTTTCTATTCATAATAACTCCTTAATTAAAAATAATTATACATTATATTAAATTATATGTCAAGGCACAAAAAAACATCAATAAATGATGTTTTCTTTTTTATGCGCCTTCGATTAACATTTTATCTGCGACAAGAGCGATAAATTCGCCATTTGTTGGCTTTTCATTGCTGTTGTAAACGCGAAGTCCAAATAATGAATTTATATTTTCAATTTTGCCTCTGTTCCAAGCGACTTCTATTGCGTGTCGAATTGCTCTTTCAACTTTGCTTGGACTTGTGTCAAATTTTTCTGCAATAGCGGGATATAATTTCTTGGTTATTGAATTGATAATTTCAGGTGTTTCAATCGCGAGTTTAATTGCTTCTCTTAAAAAGTGATAACCTTTGATGTGAGCGGGGATACCAACCGTGATGAAAATGTTGGTTATCTTTTCTTCGGTTATTTTGGCTTTGTATTTTGCTGCAATATTTTCGCCAGAATTTTCATTTGACATAATTGATGTGATGGTTGGTTTGTCAAGACTTGCAATTTCGCTCAATCTGTCAAGTAAAATCTTTTCGTCAACTGGCTTAATCATAAAATAACTAACACCAAGTTGCATCGCTTTTGTTATAAAACCTTCGTGAGTAAGAGAACTTACAACAACAATTTTTGGCTTTTTAACAAGTGATGTTGAATTTTGAATATTTTCAATAAGTGCAAAGCCGTCCAGACTTGGAAGCATAACATCCATAAGCAAAATGTCTGGTGTGTTTTTCTTGATTTCGCTGAGCGTTTCAGCACCATCAGCACTTACGCCAAGCACTTCAAATTTACTGTCCTTTTTAAATATTTCGGCAAGTTCTTTGCCTTGATTGCAATCTGCTATAAATAATGTTGTCTTATTATTTTGCGTTTCCATTGTTCCTCCAAACTTAATCTTTTTGCTGACATAAAAATGGTAGCACAAACAAAGTTGAATAAATAGATTTTTTGAAAAATTAATTTGCAAATATTATCGAAAAATTGGCGAAAGTGCAGTAATTTGTCGAAAATATTCAAAACATTCGAAAAAAATAGTTTAAAAAATTAACTTTTTGATTTTTTTCTTTTAAAAAATTATTTAAAACAACAAATTTTGCATGTTAATTTGCTTGAAAATTTTGTTTTAATGATTATAATAAAAATAATTACAATTTTTTTGGAGAAAAACGATGGAAAATATTGAAAAATTGATTACACAAGACAAATTAATTAAAAGCGGCGAAAGAATTGCTGTTGCTGTAAGCGGCGGGGAAGACAGCATGGCGCTTTTAACATACCTTAATAATATCAAAGATAAATATGATTTTGAATTGGTTGCTGTTACAGTTGACCATTGTCTTCGTGATGCAAGCGCATCAGATGCTTTTTTTGTTGTAAACTATTGCCGCGAACTTGGCATCAGAGCATATAAATTTAAAGTTGATGTAAAAAAACTCGCTATTGAAAATAATCAATCTCTTGAAACGGCTGCGAGAGAAGCAAGATATGGCATTTTTAAATCACTTATCAAAAAAGATATTGTAGATAAAATTGCACTTGCTCACCATATGGAAGACCAAGCAGAAACGGTTTTGCTTCATATTTTGCGCGGTTCTGGTGTTGGCGGGGCAAAAGGCATGCAAACTTTCAGTGAAGGCATCTATATCAGACCAATGCTTCAAACAACAAAAAATGAAATCAGAAAATACATAAATTATTACGATATACCTTATGTTGAAGACGAAACAAATAAAGACAGCGAGTTTTCAAGAAATTATATCAGAAATAAAATCATGCCACTTATCAATGCAAAATGGCCAAATGCAGTGACTGCAATTAACAATTTTGCAAGTGCCTGCAAAGAAGATGACGACTACATAAAATCGCAAATTATTGATAATGCAATTTTTATGGAGAGCAAAAAGGTTGTTAAAATTCCTACAACATATTTTATCAACTCGCCAGCAATAACTTCAAGAATGATTTTTAAAGCGTTTAAAATGATTGGTGTTGAAAAGGACATTGAAAGAAAACATATTGATTTAATCAGGGCACTTGCATTGAATGGTCAAAATGGAAATAAAATCAAATTGCCAATGGATGTGACAGCGCTTAAAGAATACGATTTTGTTACGCTTTCAAACGAACAAAAAGAAAAGAAAGTTGGTTCTTGGAGTTTCAAATGCGGAAGCATAGATTTTCCAAATTTTGGAAAGGTTGTTGTTAAAAAATCAAGAGATTTAACAATAAATGAAAACGAATTGATTATTGATAGCAAAAAGTTGCCAGAAGATGTTGAATGGCGCTATCGAAGAGAAGGTGACATCATTACAAAATTTGGTGGTGGCACACAAAAACTAAAAACATACTTATCACAAAAGAAAATTCCTTTAAGACAAAGGGAAGATTTGCCTGTGCTTGCAAGTTTGAACGAAGTTTATGTTGTTCCTGGCTATGGCATTTCTGATAAAGTAAAATTAGATGAAAACAGCAAAGTTGCATACATTATCAAAGTAAATTAATATGGAAGTTTTAACACAAAAGATTAAGAATAAGTTTGGCGAGAAATACTCATATTTGAAATTATATGAAGTAAATTTTGACAAGCAAAAAAAACATGTTGAAATTATCTTTTTGTATCCAGAAAACATAGAAACGATGAGCGAAGAAGATAAAAAGCAAATTAGCGACTTTTTAAAGCAGTGCTTAAACTTGAACTCCGATTTATATGTTAAATTTATAAAAAGTTATTTAGATGCTGATCTGATTATGTCTTCGCTTTTAAATTACATTAAATCTAACCATTCATCTGTCTATACTTTTTTGAATGAAGATAAAATCAACATAAGAAGAGAAGGCTTTTGGATTGAAATTTCGTTTGGGTTAAACGAAGAATTATACGAACTTTATTCCAATAAAAATTTGGAAGAAGAAATTAGAAAATTTCTTGAAAAAAATTTTTTATGTGATTTTACAGTTAAAATTGATAAAATTCAAGAAAATATCAACACAGAAGGCATTTTAGAAAAGCAAAACAAGTTGACTTACGACAAAGTTTCAGTCATGCCAAAAATTCCAAGATATCGTGTTAGCGATGTTGATAATATTTTTGGTAACGATATTGAGCCATTGCCAGAGTTTATCAAAAATATTAAATTTGAGAAAAGTTCTGTTATTTTGGCGGGCAGAGTTGAAGATTTTGAAAAGAAAAGTTACGAAGCCAAAAAAGGCAAAAACAAAGGTAAAACAAAATTTTATTATGCTTTTGTTTTGAATGACACAACTGCCAAAATTGATGTTCGCTACTTTACAACCAAAGCAAATGAAGTTAAAATGGACAAACTCTTCAATGGCGGCGAAGTTATAATCGTTGGTGATGTGAGAGAGTTCAATAAAAAGTTCACTTTGTATGTAAATTCAATTTCATATTGCAAATTGCCTGAGATTATTGAGTATAAATCTGAATTTTCAGATGGCTACGAAGTTGTCAAACCAAAGCCATATTCTATTGTTAAGCAAGAAAATATTTTCGTTAAAGAAAAACCACTTCCAAGAGAAGTTTTGGAAACGGAATATGTTGTATTCGATACGGAAACAACTGGGCTTGACGGCGATGTTGATGAGATTATCGAAATAGGTGCTGTGAAAATTAAAAACGGCGTTATTTGCGAACAATTCCAAACGCTTATTAAACCACAAAGACCAATTCCGGAAGAAGCCACAAAAATTAACAATATTTCAAATGAAATGGTTAGTGATGCGCCAACTGGCGATATTGCAATTCGCGATTTTTATCGCTGGACAAGGGGAGCAACGCTGGTTGCATACAACATTCAATTTGACCAAAAATTCATCAATAATGCTGGCAAAAAGGTTGGGCTCACTTTTGATAATCCAGGCATAGACTGTTTGGTGATTGCGCGAAGCAAACTTAGACTTCCAAAGTATAGATTGTCTGATGTTGTTAAACGCCTTGACATAACTTTAAACAACGCGCATCGTGCACTTGCTGATGCGATTGCAACAGCCGAAGCGTTCTTAATCTTAATGAGAAGTTAAAAAAATCACGATTTTTTCGTGATTTTTTCATATTTTTTATAATCTTGCCCGACGGCCTTTAATAATTTCGCATAACAAGCTATGCCGACGGTCGCTTTTACGGCAAGATTAAGATTGTTTGCTATATGCCCTGCAAAGTCGTCTGTACAAAGCTGATTGGCCGGTTTAAGCCCGTATTTTATCAAAAATTCAACCCATTTTTCGCACAAATCTTTGCATTCTTTAAACAGCGACAAATCACCGTCGTAAGCGTAACA
>CALBYO010000016.1 GCA_937889705.1 uncultured Bacillota bacterium
GGTAAGAAAAGCATCATGCTTGAAATTTCACCTTTGAAAGTGTTAAAATAATAAAGAGGGGGCGAAAGCCGCTTTTCGCTTGCGAAAAGCAAAAGCGTGCCCACGGCGCGCTTTGCCGCACTTTCGTGCGGGGCTTTCGCCCCACCCAAAAGGAACAAAATGAACTATAACGACAAAATGAAAGAAAAAATATCATCTTTTAATGGAGAAAAGAAAAAACTTTTGCTCCATAGTTGTTGCGCGCCTTGTTCAAGTGCAGTTATTGAGCGACTTTTGCCGTATTTTAATATCACAGTTTTGTATTACAATCCCAACATCATGCCGGAAGAAGAATATGAAAAGCGTAAAAACGAGCAAATACGCTTTCTAAAAAAATTGAATATTCCAATGTTGAATATTGATTATTCGCATCAAGATTATTTGAACGCAGTAAAAGGCAAGGAGAATTTGGGTGAACATTCGCCACGCTGTTATGAATGTTACAAACTTAGGCTTTCAAAAACTGCTTTACTCGCAAAAGAAAATGGATTTGACTTATTCTGCACGACATTATCAGTCAGCCCATATAAAAACTCAACTTGGATTAACGAAATTATGCAAGAATTGTCAAAACAATTTGATGTAGATTATCTTCCATCAGATTTCAAAAAGGAAAATGGTTATTTGCGTTCACTTCAACTATCTAAGGAAAATAATTTTTATAGACAGACCTATTGCGGCTGCAAGTTTGATAATTAAATAAAATTATTAAAAATAATTGTTTTCTTTTGTTTTGTGTGCTATAATGCCCAAGATTTAAAATTTAAGGAGAAAAAAATGAGTTACAAAATTACAAAAAAAGAAAAAAATAATTATGAAGTAGAAATCACAATCTCTGCTGAAGAATGGGAAAATGCTGTTGAAGCAACATATCAAGCAGACAAAAATAGATTTTCTGTTCAAGGTTTCAGAAAAGGAAAAGCACCTAGAAAAGTTATCGAAAAGAACTATGGAGAAATGGTTTTCTTTGATGGCGCTTTTGAAAGAGCTTTCTCAGAAGAATATGGTAAATTTTTGGACGAAAATAAAGACTTTGAACCTATTGTTCAACCAGATGTTAAAATCGACAAGTTTGGTAAAGAAGGTTTAGTTGTAACTGCTAGCGTTGCTGGCGTTCCAGAAGTTAAACTTGGTGCATACACAGGTTTAACAGTTAAAAAAGAATGCAAAAAAGCAACTAAAAAAGAAGTTGAAGATGAACTTAAAATGGTTGCTGAAAGAAGTGCAAGATTTGTTGACGCATCAGATGACGAAGCCAAAATGGGCGATTTCGCAACAATCGACTTTGTTGGTATGGTAGATGGAGAAATTTTTGAAGGCGGCAGTGCAACAAATTATAGATTAGAACTTGGTTCAAAGAGTTTTATTGATACTTTTGAAGACCAAATCGTTGGCATGAAAGTTGGTGACAACAAAGATGTTAATGTAACATTCCCAGCAAACTATGGCGCTGAAAACTTGCAAAATAAACCAGCAGTTTTCAAAGTTACACTTGAAAAAATTGAAAGAAAACAACTTCCAGAAATAAATGATGCTTTTGCTTCTAATGTAAGCGAATTTGAAACTCTTGAAGATTATAAAAAAGATATTGAAAAGAGAATGAACATTAAGAAAGAACAAGAAGCTGAAAGAAAACTTGAAAACGATTTAATTGAAAAAATTGTTGATGCAAGTGAAGTTGAAGTTCCAGAAATTTTGATTGAACGCCAATTAGATATGTTTATCAAAGATTTGGAAGCAAGATTAAGCTACCAAGGTTTAAAACTTGACGAATATCTTGGCTATCTTGGAACAGACGTCCAAAAACTTAGAGAAGAAAGAAAAGAACAAGCAAAACAATCATGCAAAACAAGACTTGTTTTGGAAGAATTGATTAAAAAAGAAAACTTGTATGTAACTGACGAAGAACTTAACGCAAAACTCCAAGAAATGGCAGATTTGTATAAAAAAGATTTGGAAGAATACAAGAAAACTTTGGACAATAATACAATAGCTTACTTTGAAAACGACATTTTAATGAAAAAATTGCTAGATTTCTTAAAAGCTAACAATACTATTGCTTAATAAATTGGATATAAATAATTGGAAGGAGAAAAATTTATGTTAATTCCTATGGTTGTTGACCAAACAGCAAATGGCGAACGCTCTTACGATATTTATTCAAGGTTATTAGAAGATAGAATTATTTTCCTTTCAGGCGAGATAAATGATCAAGTTGCCAACAGTGTTGTTGCGCAACTTATTTATCTTGAAGGCAAAAACCCCGATAAAGATATCTTCTTGTATATCAATAGCCCAGGTGGAAGCGTTTCCGCTGGTCTTGCTATTTACGATACAATGAACTATATCAAATGCGATGTTGCAACAACTTGCGTTGGACTCGCAGCATCTATGGGTGCATTTTTGCTTGCAAGCGGTGCAAAAGGTAAAAGATTTGCACTTCCAAACTCTGAAATTATGATTCACCAACCACTTGGTGGGGCACAAGGTCAAGCAAGCGACATTGAAATTCAAGCAAAACAAATTCAAAAAATTAAAGCCAAAATCAATAGAATAATTTCTGAAAATACTGGAAAACCTATTGAACAAGTTGAAAAGGACACGGATCGTGACCATTATTTAAGCGCTGATGAAGCACTTGAATATGGTTTGATTGACAAAGTCTATGTTAAACGCGGCGTTGAGAAAAAGCCTGAATAAAAGGGTTGATTAAAAAATATTTTTTAACTAATAATATATTGAGGTGTTATGGAAAAGGAAAGAAAGACCCTTTGTTGTTCTTTTTGTGGCAAACCACAAGAAGCCGTAAAAAAACTTATTGCCAATCCAGATGGCAATAGTTTTATTTGCAACGAATGTATAGATATTTGCAAAGAAATTATTCAAGAAGAAAAAGTTTCCAAACTTGATAGTAAAATTGAACTTCTTGCACCAGAAGAAATTAAAAAAAGACTTGATGATTATATAGTTGGACAAGATGACGCAAAACGCGCTCTTGCAGTTGCTGTTTATAATCATTATAAAAGAGTTAATTATAACTTGCTAACAAGCAAGTCGAAAAAAGAACAAAATGACGACATTGAACTTGAAAAATCAAATATTTTAATGGTCGGCCCAACAGGTAGCGGCAAAACATTGCTCGCAAAAACGCTTGCTAAGATTTTAAATGTTCCGTTTGCTTCATGCGATGCAACAACATTGACCGAAGCGGGTTATGTTGGTGACGATGTTGAAAATATTTTGTTAAAACTTATTCAAAACGCAAATTATGACATTGCCAAGGCAGAACGTGGCATAATTTATGTTGATGAAATAGATAAACTTGCAAAGAAAAGCCAAAATGTTTCAATTACTCGTGATGTTTCAGGCGAAGGCGTTCAACAAGCACTTTTAAAAATTGTTGAATCTACAATCGCATCAGTTCCTCCACAAGGCGGAAGAAAACACCCTCATCAAGAAATGTTGCAAATTGATACAACAAACATTTTATTTATTTGCGGTGGCGCATTTATCGGACTTGATAAAATTATCGAAGCAAGGTTGAATGATAGCACTCTTGGTTTCAGTGCAGATGTTAAAACAAAAGTGGATAGGGAAGAACTTAATGTTATTAAACAAACTCAGCCACAAGACCTTATAAAATTTGGTCTTATTCCAGAATTTATCGGCAGAATGCCAGTGTTTGTGTCACTTTCAGACTTGAAAGAAGACGCTTTTGTTAAGATTTTGACCGAACCTAAAAATGCACTTGTTAAACAATATAAAAAATTGTTCAAAATGGATAATATTGACCTTGTTTTTGAGCCAGATGCAGTTGATGCAGTTGCGCATAGAGCAAGCGAACTCAAAACAGGCGCGCGCGGACTCAGGGCAATTTTGGAAGATGCAATGCAAGATGTTATGTTTACATCGCCAAGTAATGTTGATATAGACAAAATCATAATTACAAAAGATGTAATTTTAAATCACTCAAAACCTGAAATAACTTACAAAGTTAAATCAGAAGAAACAGCATAATCTCTCAGTTTTGAGAGATTTTTTTAAAAAAAAAGTGGGCTTAAACAGGCTCACTTTTTTTGTTATTTTTAATTGTTTAATTAGCGTTTATTTGCTCTTTAATGGCATTGACAAGTGTTTTAACTCGGCCGCCATCTCTGTATTGTTCGGTGATTTTGTCGCGCGCATGGATAATTGTTGTATGATCTCTGCCGCCAAAGAGTTTTCCAATAGCAACTAGTGGCATATCTAACATCTCGCTGATTAAGTAAATAGCAATCATTCTTGGCTCAACAATTTCTTTGCTTTTCTTTTTACCAACAATATCGGCTTTTGAAATTCCAAAATATTTACAGGTTGCGTCAATAATTGTGTCTGGGCTTAAATCTTCGCGTTTTTCGTCTAAGTCTTCTTTAAATGCTTCTTTTGCTTCTTCAAGCGATGCTGATTTTTTCCCAAGAAGCGTTGCAAAGAAATAAACTTTTGCAAGCAAACCTTCCATTTCACGAATGTTTGTGTCTATTTTTTCGGCGATGAAGTTAATAACCTCGTCATCTATTATATATCTTTCAAGTTGTGCTTTTTTTCTTAAAATTGCCACTCTGGTTTCAAAATCAGGTGATTGGACATCTTGAATCAAACCGCTTGCGAAGCGTGAACGCAATCTATCTGACAATGTTGCAATTTCTTTTGGTGGACGGTCTGACGCGATGATGATTTGTTTGTTATTTTGATACAAGTCGTTAAAAGTATGGAAAAATTCTTCTTGTGTTTCGTTTTTATTGGTTATAAATTGAATATCGTCAACCATTAAAACATCAACATTTCTATATTTTTCTCTAAATTTGTTGATGCCTTGGTCTTTATTTGAACCATGAAGGCTGTCGATATAGTCATTTGTAAATTTTTCGCAAGTTACATACTTGATTTTAAGGTCTGGCAACTCTTTTTTGATGTAATTTCCGATAGCGTGAAGAACGTGTGTTTTGCCAAGACCAACGCCACCATAAATAAAGAGTGGGTTGAAACGCTTGCCTGGATTTTCGGCAACTGAGCGGGCAGCAGCATAAACAAATTGGTTACTTTTGCCAACAACAAAGTTATCAAAGGTATATTTTGGATTGAAAGCGTTTTTATCTTCTTCTATCTCTTTTTCAACGACTGCTTGGTTGATTTCTGGCTTGTTTTTCTTTAAAAATTCTTTTTTTTCGTCTGGGTCTAAAATTTCAAAAGGAGTGTCTTCGCCAAAGACTTCTTCAATAGCAGATTTGAGTTGCTCGGAATGATTTTTCATAAGTTGCTTTTTAGCGTATGTGGAATTTGTTGACAAAATCAACTTTTCAAATTTATTGTAGTCTAACACTTCAAGTGGAGCAATCCAAAGGTCAAAAGAAACGGCGCTAACCATCATTTCAACTTTTAATAAAACTTGTTTCCACATCTCTTGCAATTCTTTCATATTTCTTCCTTTAATTATTTAACTTGAAAGATTATAACTTCTTTTGGCGGAACTTGTCAACATTTTTTTGGCGTAATAAAATTATTATTTTTTGTTTTGCTTTTATAGTTAATTGATTGTATAATATTTTCAAGGAGTTGATATGAAACAAGGTCCAAGATATGAAGCAAAGCGCGATTTTTTAGTATTTTTAGTGGTGATGACAATGGTTGTTGCAATAGCCTGCATCGCAGTGTTTTTCCCAAAAAATTACTTTTGGCAATACATATTTTTGCTAGTATTTTTCAGTGTTATTTTGCTTGTATATTTGTATTCAGTTTTAAAAACTTATTACATTTTTACGGAAGACTATTTGCTGGTTGTAAGCGGCATTTTTAGGAAAAGAATTTATTACAGATACATTGAAGAAGTAAAACCTGTTAAAAGCATTGTAAGTTCTTTTTGTTTGTCGATTGATAGAATTAAAATCAAACGCGGAAACAAATTTTTTCAAAGAGATTACATTGCGCCTGTTGATAAAGAAGAAGTGATTGCTGAACTTAAAGAAAGAGCGGCAAAAGCAAGAGAATTTTTAAATAAATAGGGTGAAATATGAATAGAATTGTTGTTATATCTGGCGGAACAAGTGGAATAGGCAAGCAAACCGCTAAACTCTTTAAAGAAAGTGGCGACAGGGTGTTTGCTCTTGGCTTGCATCCAGACCCACTAAACGAAGACGAATATTATTGTGATGTTAGAGATGAACAAGGTTTCAAAGCAAGTATGAACAAAATCGCTTCCGATTATGGAAAGATAGACATTTTGATTTGTTCAGCAGGTTTTGGAATTTCTGGCGCAGCAGAACTTTCGGAAACAGATGAAGTTAGACGCCTTTTTGATGTTAATTATTTTGGCGTTTTGAATGCTGCAAAGGCTTGTTTGCCACACATGGGAAAGGGCGCAAAAATTGTGATTATTGGTTCATGTTGCGGGCTTTTTGCCATGCCATTTAGAATTAATTATTGTGCAAGCAAATCGGCAGTGAATATGCTTTCACATGGGCTTAGAATGGAACTTTCTCACGCAGGCATAAATGTTTGCTGCATCAATCCTGGCGATGTTAAAACGCCATTTATTCAAAACAGAGTTAAGAATTTTGAAACAAATGAACGCTATGGCAAAAAAGTTGAAAATGCACAAGCGATTGTTGAAAAAAATAACTCAAAGCGAATGAGCGTTGAGTATTGTGCTAATAAAGTTTTTAAAATTGCTAATAAACGCAAGTTTAAAGCAAGTTACATTATTGGGAACAAGTATAAGGTGTTCAATTTTTTGGTTAAAATTTTTCCAATAAACTGGTTTTTGAAAGTGTCAAACAAGTTGTTTGGCGGAAAATATAATTAATTATTGCTATTTTTTAGCGTTATTGTCTTATTATCTTGGGTGCAGGCTGTGCTGTATGTTGAAACAGGGGAATTAACTCCAAATAGTTCAACAAGTATGGTGTCTGCACCTATTTTACATATTTGCGAAAAAGGAATAAATAAGTCGTTGCCACCTTTCAAAAAGCCAAAAATAGTTTTTGTGCCTGGAACGACAATGCCTTTTATTTGTCCACTTGGCAATTCAAAGACAATGTCAACAACATGACCTAGCCTTGTGCCGTCAACTACATTTATAACTTCCTTGCATCTTAATTCAAGAAAAGATGTTTCCATTTACCTTCCTTTTTTGCATACTTTTGTTGTATATATATGCGTAAACCTAGCAAAATACCACAAAATTTGTCGAAAAATGCACGCACATTTGCAATTTATTTTTTCATAAATATTAAGTATGGAAAACTTAGTAAGTTTGGCAATGATAGTCAAAAACGAAGAAGAATATTTGGCTCGCTGTTTGGAAAGCGTCAGAACTTTTGTTGACGAAATTATAATTGTTGATACGGGGTCAACAGACTTAACAAAACTTGTTGCTGCACAATTTACAGATAAAATATTTGATTTTAATTGGTGTGACGATTTTTCAAAAGCAAGAAATTTTGCATTTTCCAAGGCGACAAGCAAGTATGTTATGTGGTTAGACGCTGATGATGTTGTTACGCCAGATAATTTGATAAAACTAAAAAATTTAAAGCAGAAATTAAAGGAAAGTCAAACAGATGTTTATATGCTCAAATATGAAACCGCTTTTGACGAGGAAGGGCGTTGCACCTTTGCATATAATCGCGAACGAATTTTGAAGAATAACAAAACTTTTTTATGGGAAGGGGCTGTTCATGAAGCGATTACGCCGCATGGTAAAATTGAAAATTTAGACATTGCAATCAGGCATTTAAAAGGTGACAAAAAGACTGACCCCAAGCGAAATTTAAAAATTTATCGGCAACTTATAAAGTCTGGCAAAACACTTTCGCCGCGAGAGCAATATTACTTTGCGCGAGAACTTTATTATAACGGATACTATAAAAAAGCGATAAAGGAGTTTACAAACTTTTTAAAGGGCGGCAAGGGCTGGATTGAAAACAATCTCGGTGCGCTTGAAATGCTGTATTTTTGCAATTTGGCGATTAATAAAAATGACATCAACATTTTATATAAAAGTTTTGAATATGCCGAGCCGAGAGCAAACTTTTTGTGCTATATTGGTGACTATTTTATGCGTGAGAATAAGTTTAAACAAGCGATTTTTTGGTTTGAAAATGCGCTAAAATGCGAAAAAGATTATTCAAGTGGCGCGTTTATAAATGAAGAATATTTTAGCACTTATCCTGCGTTGCAACTATGTGTTTGTTGTTATAAATTTGGCGATATTGAGAGTGCAAAAAGATATAATGATTTTGTTTTGACATTAAGCCCACAAAATGAAGTTGCGGTAAAAAATGACATATTCTTCAAAAATCTGACATAAAATTATTTGTGTAAATTTATTTGACTATTTTGCTTGAATAGTGTTAAAATAAATTTAGGAGATAAAATTATGGCACTTTCAGTTTTAGCTATGGCTTGGTGGGGTATTCTTCTAACAGTTGTTGGCTCAATAATTGGTGCATTTTTGCTCGTTTGGGGCATAATTGCTATTTACTTAATCATAAGGGGCGAACGCTTCAACAAAAAAAATAAAAGTTGCGTTGAAGAAGAAAACACTGTTCAACCAAGAGAATCAAAAAATGAAACAATAGAATAAAAGCAGTTTAAACTGGGCTTTAAGTTTCAGTTTTAACATGCTTTTTTTCTTTTAAGGAGAGTATATGGACAATCGTCAGTTGTTGGACGAGATTTTGTTGTCGGATAATGTTTGTCAAAATTTTCATAGAGAATATAAAGACAATGTCGAATTTCATAGATGGCTAATCACATTGCTGCCAGAAATCAAAACTTGTTTTATGCCACAAAATAATCCTTGGCACATTTACAGCGTAATAGACCATATTTTGCATTCAGTTGAAGAAATGAACAAACAAAGTGTGTGCTATGATGATAAAACAAGAAGAAGGCTCGCTTATACAATGTTTTTGCATGACATTGGCAAGCCAGAATGTCACATAAAAAGGCAAAAAAACGGCGCTTGGATAGATAGTTTTTTCAATCATAACATAGCAAGTGAAAGAATTGCAAAAAGGGTTTTAAAAGACCTAAATTTTGATAAAAACGAATGTAAAATCATTGAAAAACTTGTTTATAAACATGACATTTTTATGTTTTTAACGCTGGATAAGACAACAAATCCGCATCATAAGCAACTTTCAAATGATGTTATAAAAAATGAAATTGCAGACTTAAACAATGTTGGAAATGGTGCTGAATTGCTTAAACAATTAATTATGATTGGTCGCAGCGACAGCAAATCACAAAACCCAGCAATGACAAAAAACTCGTTAATACTTTTAGACACAATGGAAAATATGTTGCAAAATTTGAAGTTAGAAAATAGTTCAATTTTAGAAAAATAAAAGCAGTTAAACAACTGCTTTTTTTATAAAATCATATATTTGTTCGGTCAAAACAAGTTCTTTATTTTTAAAACTATGATTTGCACCTTCTATTGCGCCAAAATCTTTAAATTTATTTGTTACTTTGGAGTTTAAAATTTCAACTATTTCAAACGCATCTTTTGGAATTATTTCGTTAATTGTGCCATATCTCATAAAAAGCGGGCAGTTAATTTTGTTTAGCAATTCAAATTTAAAATTTTTATCAAGAAACTGAACAAAATTTAAGTTTTCTTGGAAATATTGATTTAAACATTTGGCAGTCATCGGAAAACCGAAAAATCCTTCTGTTAAAGTATCGAATTTTCCTTTCTTAACAAGTTTGTTGGACAATTTTTCTAAATGTTTAGCGTGTTTAGGGTCGTCATAATATAAAAATTCTTTTATTCCAACAAGCGAAAGCAAAATGACTGCTTTTATCTTGCTTAACTTGTCTACAAGATTATTTTCGATGAGATAATTATAATAAATTACGCTCTTTATGCTTCCTAAACTATGACCTTGAAGAATGATTTTTTCGTAACCCTTTGAAATAAGTTCGTCAACCGCTGCGTCAATGTCGAGAATACAGTCATAAACATTTTCCCACATTGAACCGCAATTTATTTTAACTTTTTTGCCGTCAATAATTGCATTTGTTTTGGTGTATATTTCGCTGCCACGATTGTTGAAATCAAAAAAGTCAATATTCCTTTCTGTTAAATATTCGCTTTCAACTCTATCTCTTTCTTTAAATATGTTACTTTGCATTCCGTGAATTGACAAAACAATCTCTTTTGTTTCGCCGTTACATTTATGCAACAGTCCGAACAATGATAAGCCGTCTTTTGCTTTGAAATAAACTTTTTCTACTATCATATTTTTAAGATAACACACTTTTAAATTTTTAACAAATATTATCCCAACATCACATCTAAAATCATCATGATGATAAATCCAAAAGCAAAACTGAGCGTTGATAGATAAAATTTGGCGTTTTCTTGTGATTCTGGCACGAGTTCTTTAACCACCACATAAATCATGGTTCCAGCGGCAAAAGCAAGCATATATGGCAGTATTGGCGTTATAAAGCCGGTTATGAAAAAGGTTATTGTGGCGAATATAGGTTCAACAATGCCAGAAAGCGAACCTAAAAGAAACGACTTAAATTTGCCATGGCCTTCGCTTTTCATTGGCATAGACACAATCGCACCTTCTGGGAAATTCTGAATTGCAATGCCGATAGATAACATAATAGCGCTAGTGATTGTCATTTCTGTGCCAC
>CALBYO010000017.1 GCA_937889705.1 uncultured Bacillota bacterium
AGTGAGGTTATCCTCACTTTTTTTGTTGCAATAAAACCACCACCTTGTGTTGCAGAGCAACACGCAAAGTTTCAAACTTTGCATCAGGGTGGTCCACCATGTAGCCGAGCGAAGCGAGCGCCATTCACACGCACGCTTCTTGCCAAGTGAATATAAGGTGGGGGTCGGTGGTTCGAGTCCACTCAATCCAACCAATTAAAGTGGGGTTATCCTCACTTTTTTTGTTGCAAAGTATGGCTATAAGTGCCTAAAATAGGGCAATGTATAATTTTGATAAGAAAGAACAATAAAAAAAGCACTACTTCTAGGGTGGTGCTTTTTAATTTTGAATATTTAATAAAAATCGATTTGTTTTTAATTTTCGTTCACAATTTTTAGTAAGACTTAGAAAAAGATTTTCAATGTCACTTGATATTATATCTATAAACTGCTTTTACGTAAAAAGCAAATTTTAGAATGAATTGGCTATAAAAAAGTAGGCTTAGCCTACTTTAAAATTTCTTTAATGTCTTCCACAATAAATTCTTTTGTCATTTTAAGTTCATTTAAAAGTTCAAGGGGATCATATCTGTCGTAAAACTTTTTTTCCAGCCCATAATTCTTAACAAGCATAGGGCTTGTACCAAGTTTTGACGCAACTTTCTCGCCAAATCCACCATCAATTATGCCGTCTTCTAGGGTGACAATGAGTTTGTGATCTTTTTCTAAACTTTTTAATAAGTCAACATCTACGCAAGAAGCAAATCTAGGGTTTATTAAGGTTGGTGTGAATCCAAGTTGTTTTTTGATTGCTTTTGCAAGGTCTTCGCCCATTTGATAGAAATCTCCAAGTGCAATAATTGCCACTTTTTCGCCCTTTTGTTCCATAGCGAATTTATTATTTTCAAAATTTGTGTCTACTTTTCGGTCTTCAACATTATTTCCTGGCAATAAAATTGCGACAGGGTGTGCTTTTTGACTGGTTGACCAATTAAGCATTTCAATAAGTTCAGTTTTACAAGTAGGTGCTAATGTTACAAGATTAGGAATATTTGAGAGCATTGAAATACCAAAAATTCCTAAATGGGTTACATCGGTTAATCCGCTGAACGATGAATAGTTGAGCAAAATGGTTAAAGGATTGTTGTTAATACATACATCTTGATGTATTTGATCAAAAGCCCTTTGAATAAAAGTTGTATTGGTGATTACAAGTGGGTTTGCGCCACCTTTTGAAAGCCCCGAAGCCATTGCCACGGCCTGTTCTTCTGCAATACCAACATCAACGAACTGTGAGCCTAATTGTTGCCTGTCTTGTGGGGTGAGTGCAAAACTCGCTGGCATATTTGGAGTTACGACAACAAAATTTTTATCACTTTTAGCCTTGTTTATGATAAAATCATGAGCGATTGAAACATAAGATTCGCCATCAAAAGAAAATTTTGATTTTCCGGTTTCTCTATCAAATGGCATTGTCCAGTGCCAAGCTTCCTTGTTTTCTTCGGCAAGTTTAAAACCTTTTCCTTTTAAGGTATTGATGTGCACCACAATAGGGTGATCAATATCTTTTACCTTTTCAAAAACTTTTATTAATGCTTCAATGTCGTTACCATTATCTTCATAAATATAGTCAAGGTTAAACGATTTGAATATGTTATTTTCACAAGTTCCTTTTGACTCTCTTAATCGTCTCAAATTCTCGTAAATTCCGCCATGAGTTTCAGAAATTGATTGTTGATTATCGTTTACAATAATGATTAAATTTGATTTAATTTCGCTTCCTGCAACATTTAAACCTTCAAGCGCTTCACCACCTGATAATGAACCATCACCAATTAAGGCGATAATATTTTCTTTTGTATTTTTTATATCTCTTGCTTTTGCTAGGCCTGTGGCAAGAGAAATTGATGTTGAAGTGTGTCCAACATTAAACAAATCGTGTTCACTTTCTTCTGGGTTTGTATAACCTGAATCGCTTGCGAAATAGTTGTCATCTGTATAGCCTAATCTTCTGCCAGTCAACATTTTGTGGGGATAACTTTGATGAGAAACATCAAAAACGAATTTATCTTTTGGCGACGAGAAAACATAGTGCATTGCAATTTCGCATTCGACAATTCCGAAGTTTGGTCCACAATGTCCGCCAAATTTGGTTAGCCTATTAAATAACGCTTCGCGGATATCGCTGGCTAAGAGATTTAATTCATCAAGATTTAATTTTTTGACATCTTCTGGCGAGTTAATTCTATCGAGTATTTCGTACATTTTTATTTCTCCGTTAGTTTAATTTTCCAATAAATTTAATATGTTCATTTACGCTTTTATTAAACAAACCTAGTTTAACATTCAATTCACTGTCAATTTTTTTGAAATCTGATAAACTGTTTTCCATATATTTTGGATCGTTTGTATAACTATTTTCAAATAAAACAATTTCGCCTTTATAGCCTTTTAATTTTTCAATTAAAGTTGCGACTGGCATTGGAAATGTATACCACCAAATAGGGAAAAATAACAAAATACGATCGTATTTGTTGACATCGACATCAAGGCCTGTAATTTCAGGGTGGACATGATTTTCCCATTCCTGTTTGGCTTCAACATAAGCGCAGGTGTCATAATCTGGTGAGTATGGCTTTGCTCTGTTAATGTTGACAACATCAAAACCAAAATGCTTATTGGTTTCTTTAACAAGTTTGTCTGTGTTGCCAGAATAAGTGAAATAAATTATTAGATTTTTCATAAACAATATCTCCTTTCTTGACACAATTTTCTTATTGTGTTATTTTAATTATAAAACTAGGGAGTAACTCACGGTCAAGCAATTTACAAAAAATTTTTAACAATTTTAAGGAGAAATATATGTATTCAATGCAAGAATGTTGTAAAATGACGGGGCTTAATTATGATACGCTTAAATATTATTGCAATGAGGGGCTTATTCCAAATGTCAAAAGGGATAAAACTAATAATTACCGCGTATTTGACGATAATGACATAAATTGGATTAAAAGTTTGATTTGTTTAAAAAAATGTGATTTTTCTTTAAAAGAAATTAAACAATACATTGAACTTTGTTTAAAAGGTAAAGAGAGCATTGCAGAGAGAAAACAAATGCTGGCAAATCATCGCAAGGAAATTGAAAATAAAATTTCAGCGCTCAATGAAACGTTGGCATTTATTGATTGGAAAACCGACCTTTATGAAAAATTTGAGTCCGGCGAACTTGAATATTATTCTTATTTGATTAAAAAATAGCGAAAAAAAGTTCTTTATAGATTTAAAAAGCGATAAAAGCAAGCATCTTTTGCAATATTTTCATATTGACAGCATAAAAGTAATGTGATAAAATTTGCGCTGTAAAAAAGGAAAAATATGAAAAATTATTTGGCATTATTAAGCGAAATTGAAATTAAAAACTATATCATGGAATATTTGAAAAATGTTGGTTATAATTCAACGAGCAATTCCGTTGATAATGTTGACGATATTTCTATTGAAAGAGTAAATAACCATGTTGAAATGACAATTTATTTTCAAAACGATTTAAAAAATGATATTCATGATGAAGTTGTTATGAATGGTTCGGAATTTATAAGGGTTTCGCAATCATTTGGAATTAATCCTTTTGAAATATTTTCGTATAACTTATATCCAAATGAATTAGAAAGTTTCATGTATTTAGATTCTTTAAATGTCGATGATGATATTACAACATATTGGAATTATAAAATGTATGAAAAGTTTGGAAAAGAATATATAAACGATTTAAGAAAATATCAGTTAGACGATTACGACGAAATCTCTGATTTGGCTGATAAAATTAACGAAGAATATGAAAATGAATCAAACAAAATAATTGCTGAAAATGGATTTGACTTATAAAAATAACTCTCAGTTTTTCTGAGAGTTATTTTTTTCTAATTCTAAAAGTTTTTCTTTGTTATTAATTCCGCCGCCATAGCCGATAAGTTTGCCGTTTGAACCGATAACTCTGTGACAAGGAACAATTATACAAATGGGATTTGCTCCGACCGCGCCGCCAACTGCTTGTGCGGACATCTTTTTGATATTTTCTTGTGCGGCAATTTCTTTTGCGATGTCGTTATATGTTACCAACTCGCCGTAACCAATTTTTTCTAAAATTTTAATGACCTTTCTTCTAAATGGCGTTAGATTTTCAATTTTATATTTTGGTGTGAAATTAGGTATTTGACCTGCGAAGTATTCGTCAAGCCATTTTCTAGTTTCATTAAAAATTGGAAGGTCAGTTTCTTCCGCTTCAACGATTTTATCTTCTTTTGAATTTTTAAATAACAAACCTGTTAAAAATGTGCCATCACTATATAGAACAATGTCGTCAAATCCATCAGGCGTTTTATAATTTTGTTTATATATCATAATAAAATTATACAATTAACCATAGAAAACTCAAAATTTTATATACAATTTTTAAAAAATGTGTTATTATCTTAACTGATTGTAATTAATAAAAGGAAAAAAGAAATGAAAGTATCAAATATCGGCTTAATATCAAGAAAACTAACAAACTTAGATGAACAATTCCCAGTTCAAGATATGCTATTGCAGACTGGTCAAATTGAGCAATATGCTGGTGGAATTTATGCCTATGGCCATGTTCCATATCTTGTTAAACGCAATGTTGAAAAAATAATTAGCGATACATTAACATCTTATGGCTGCGCGGAAGTTTTGCTTCCAATTTTGCAACCAGAAAAAATTTGGGCTGAATCTGGCAGATTAGATAAGTATGTTAGTGACGGCGTTATGTTTAGAACACTCACTAAAAATGGCAATTATTGTTTAGCGCCAACAGCGGAAGAAGCAATAGTTGCATTTGCAAGAAAAAGATTATCAACATACAAACAATTACCTGTAACATATTTCCAAATTGGGCCAAAATTTAGAAACGAAATCAGAACAAGGGGATATTTGCTCCGCGGCAAAGCATTTGAAATGCTTGATGCATATAGTTTTGGACGCAATCAAGAAGATTTGGACAAAGAATATGCGCGTATGAAACAAGCGTATATGGACATTTTCAATAAAATGGAATTAAAAGCACAACCAGTTGGCGCAGATAGCGGTGCTATTGGTGGCAGCAAATCAGAAGAATTCATGTGTTTGTCTGATATTGGTGAAGATAATATTTTATATGATCCAGAGTCTGGGCAAACATTCAATTCCGAACTTTTGGAAAGGGAAGACGCTGCTCAATATTTGCTTGAAACTTATGGTATTAAAAATATTGACAATGTTATTTCAAGAAAAGCGGTTGAACTTGGACATATTTTCCAACTCGGCAACAAATATTCAAAAACAATGAACGGCAATTATGTTGACAGCGATGGCAATGTAAAAGAATATATGATGGGTTGCTACGGAATTGGTATTGGTAGAACTGTCGCGATGATTTATGAAAACAGCATAATCACCAAAGACGGCAAGTTTGATGGAATTTCTCTTCCAAAGAGTGTTGCACCATACATGATTTACATGATTCCAAAAACTGATGACAAAGAAAAATATGAACTTGCAACAAAACTTTATAATCAACTTGAAAATGCGGGAGTTAAAGTTTTATTTGATGATAGGCAAGAAATATCTATCGGCGCTAAAATAAAAGATTCTAAGATTGTAGGTTCGCCTTACATGGCAGTTATCGGAAAAAGCGTTGATAATGGCAAGATTGAAATTGAAGAAATTAAAACTGGCGCTAAACAAGAAATCAATATTGACGAATTTGTTAATTATTGTAAAAACCTATAAAAACATTAAAAAATACGATAAAAATCGTATTTTTTTATAATTTGATTTAAAAAAGCAGGTTTTTAACCTGCAATTTTTATAACATAGTATTTTGTTTCGCCTACAATTACGAAGTCATAATCTGTTGCTCCGAGACCTTTTAAGGAATAAGTGAAGCCATTATTTTCTTCGTTTCCAATCAATGCGTTAATGAATGGTGAACCTAAACTTAAACAAAGTTCGTCTGCTGTGCCGCAATGAAGAGCGATATTCAAAACTTTAACAAACTCTTGTGTTTCTTCTGCTGTTAAGTTGTTTATAGAAAGTTCTTTGCTTTCAATTTTGTAATTGAATTGTCCTTCCAACTTTGTTACAGTGACAGTTGATGAAAAATACAATGTTTCTGGAACATATTTTGAAACCATGCTCAATGGGAAACTTGACATTGAGTCTTTGATTTCTTTTGTATTCAATTTGATAACAATGTTGACATCGGCACTATTTTCTTCAATGTTTACAAAGTTTACTTGAACAAGTTCAATTTGCAAACTTTTATCTCCGATTTGAACTGTTGCAGAGTTGCCATCTTCGTGCATAAGGTTATCAATGATAGCGGCGATTTGTTTGTCTGTCAATTTTATTTCGCCAGTCAATGCGTTGAGCCCAGAACCTGTGCGGATTGTGTAACCATCTGTTGCGTTACCAGTGACTAAGTCTGCGGATTTTGCATTGATTGTCAATTTTGCAGATTCCATATCGCCAATATTAAATGCGTTAGGGAATTTTTCGCTCTCATTAACTTCTGAATTAAGTGTTTTAACTTGCGAAATTGTGCTTATAAGGTTTACATCGTATTTGATTTTGAAGAATGCCCAAATTCCGACAAGCACGAGTGCGACAAAAATAATAATTCCAACAATCGCACTGATTAATTTTACCCACCAAGGCTTTTTTGCTTTTTCCATAATTTTATCTCCTATAAAAAATATATCACAATCTTGTGAAAAACAAAAGGAATTATAAAAATTTTGTATAGACTAGTTGAAAAAAATAATAAACTTTTTTGTGCAAATATTATATAATATTTGTTGTATAAAAGGAAAAAACATGAGTGTAATTGAAGTTAAAGATTTAACAAAAGATTATGGCAGCGGCAGGGGCGTTTTTGATGTTTCATTTGCAATCAATCAAGGCGAAGTTTTTGGCTTTTTAGGTCCAAACGGCGCTGGTAAATCAACCACAATTAGGCATTTAATGGGTTTTTCTAAACCACAAAAAGGTGAAACCTATATTTTAGGTATGCCAACTTTTAAGAATTATTATAAATTTCTAAGCAAAGTGGGTTATATTCCTGGCGAAATAGCACTGCCACAAGGTTTGACAGGGTGGCAATTTATTCGCATGATGCAAAATATGCAAAAAGTACATAACGAAGAACAACTTAGCAAAATGTTGAAATTGTTTGAACTTGACGATGTTGTTTTAAAAGGTGAAACAAAGCGCATGAGTTTAGGCGTTAAGAGAAAACTTGCAATCGTTGTTGCATTTATGAGCGATCCAGACATCTTGATTTTAGACGAACCAACCAGCGGTCTTGACCCTGTTATGCAGGAAGTTTTTATTCAACTAATTAAAAATGAAAAAGAAAGAGGCAAAACAATACTTTTGTCTAGCCATATTTTCTCAGAAGTTGACGCGACTTGCGATAGAATTGCAATTATTAAAGACGGCAAGATTGTTTCCGAATTTATTGCGAACGACTTGAAACATGCTTCAACAAAATTTTATAAAATAGATTTTTTGAGCAAAGTAGATTATCAAGAATTTAACAAAATTTGCAAAGACGGGAAAATTATCAAAGTTTTAGACAAAAGCGAGAGTGAACTTTGGGTTTATATTGCTGTTGACGACAAACATATAAATTTGCTAATTGAGTTACTTTCATATTTCCCTGTTAAGGAATTTTCAAATATAAAAGAAACATTGGAAGATTATTTCATGAAATTCTATAAAGAAGATAAAGATTTTGGAGGTGCGTTGTAATGGAAACTATTGAACTTCAAAATTTAACAAAAGATTATGGTGAAGGGCGTGGCATTTTTGACGTTAACTTAACAATCAAAAAGGGCGAAATGGTCGGCTTTGTTGGAACGAATGGTTCTGGTAAAACAACAACAATTAGAAACATAATGGGGTTTTTAAAACCAACAAGTGGCAAAGCGTATGTTGACGGGCTTGAAACTTGGCGTAACGCAAGCGAAATTGCAAAACATATTGGGTATGTTCCAGGGGAAATTGCTTTTCCAGACTTGCCATCAGGAACAGCATTTTTAAAAAGTCAAGCAGAATTTTATGGCTTAAAAGATATGTCATTTGCAAATAGTTTAATCGAAAAATTGCAGTTGGATCCACGAGCGAACTTGAAAAGAATGAGCAAAGGCATGAAACAAAAAACGGCTCTTGTTGCGGCGCTTATGAATAATCCAGATATTTTGATTTTGGACGAGCCAACAACAGGTCTTGACCCACTTATGCGTCTTGCCTTTTTGGACATTATCAAACAGGAGCATAAAAAGGGCAAAACAATTTTTATGAGCAGTCACTTGTTCAATGAAATGGAAGACACTTGCGATAGAGTTGTTCTGATTGACCATGGCCACATAATTGCAATCGCGGACATGGATAAAGATGTGCGAAATCGTCCTTGCAAAGATTTTAAAATTGAATTTAAAAACAAAACAGATTATGAAAAGTTTAAAAAACTCAAATACAAAATAATTCGTGACCAAGAACAATATAATCAAGTAACAATCAATATTAATAATAATGAAATAAATAAGTTGTTTAAGTCACTACATAATTATGATGTTAAATTTATTGCAGAAGTTAAATATACTCTTGAAAAACATTTTAAGAATATTTTAATTAATAACAAAATCATGGAAAATAAATTTAAGGAGGAAAATTAAATGTTTAGTAAAGCACTTTTTAAACAAACTTGCAAAGCGAACGGGCTTATGTGGGCAATTATTACATTTGCTGTGTGCTTCATGCTTGCTTGCGTTATGCTTATTTCTGGTAGCGGCAACATTTCAAAAATGACCGAAGGTATAAGCGATACAATTATTGATAGCACAATCGAGTCTTACATGGAAAGGCGTGCAATCAACTATTACGATATTTCAGGAAACGCTTTAACAACTTTTGATGAATATTTCAAACAAGAATATTTAGCAACAGGTGATGCAAATACAGCATACACAAATGCTGTCAATAAATTACAAGCATACACTGCTGCATTGTGTTCTAGCCTTGGCTATGCTGCGGATAGTGACGAAGCGCAAGAAGTTCAAGGTTTGATTTTCTGTGTTTTAAATGCAGGACATCAATTTGATGAGTTCTACACATCAGTCAATGAAACAGCGCCAACTTATGACATGGCAACAGTTATGGCGGCGGATAGGGCTGAGTATATTTCAGAATATGCAAGAAACAATTCATCAATATTCTTGGCAGCCAACATGGTAAAAGAAGAAAATGTTGATAAGATTTTAAATCAACTTGCAGCATTTAAAGTCAGCGCAGAAAAATATGCCGAATATGGTTATTCAGGCGTTGAAGGCTACAACAATATCAAAACAATTTCACAAAACACGCTTGTAACTTATATCGCAAGATATAATTACGATTACAGCCTTGTTGACACATCAACAATGACGCCAGAAGAAATCTCAGCAAAACAAAAAGAAATCAAAACAAATATTGCTGGCGATATCACTTCAAGTTTCATATCAACATTGCCAAAAGATGTTTCTGATGGGCTTTCAGAACTCGGCGAAATGGATATGTATAGCATGATAATTGGCTCAATATTCTTCAAAATGGCTGGCCTATTATTACCAATTATTTATATGATTATGGTTGCAAACAACTTAATTGCTGGTCAAGTGGATAGTGGTTCAATGGCGTACATATTATCAACTTCAACAAAAAGAAAACAGGTAATATTCACACAAGCGTTATACCTAGTTCTATCTCTCTTTGCAATGTTCTGCTTAACAACTGTAACAAGTTTGGTTTGCCTAAAAATAGTTGATTCATCAGCAATTTCAATGACATATACCGACTTAGTTTTGATTAACCTTGGAGCATTTTTAACAATGTTTGCAATGAGTGGAATTTCATTTATGGCTTCTTGCTTGTTCAATAGAAGCAAGCACTCAATGAGTATTGGCGGCGGACTTAATATGTTCTTCCTTGTCGCATCAATGCTTGGATTATTTGGCTCAAAAATTATGCCATCAGTTGTTAGATTGAGTTCATTAAATTTCTTCAATTATGTAACAATAATCACATTATTTGATGTAAATTCAATCTTGAACGGCACAACTACATTTATTTGGAAATGGGCAATACTTGCTGGAATCGGCTTGATTTGCTATCTCATCGGTAGTATCAGGTTTCAAAAGAAAGACCTTCCATTGTAAAAATAAAACAAAACTGATTGCCTTGGCAGTCAGTTTTTTAATTAAAAAACTCCACAATTAAGTGGAGTTTATTTTTTATGGCTCTTGAGTGCTAGATCTGTTGTATGTTCTTTTAATAGCTTTAATAGTATTTGAATGTTTAGATTTTATATTTGCGGCTGATTCCATAATTTTATTATAATTTTCATTATTTTTTTCAGCGTTTATAATTTGGTTTCTTAATTCTTTAAGCTCATCTACACATTCTTTTGAATCTTTATATAATTCTTGATTTTCTGCCTTTTTAGCATCTTTGCCATAATAATTGTTGTAATCTTCAAGAGTGGCAATAGTTTTATTTGTTTTATTTAAAATGTCGTTAAATTTTTGATCTGTTTCTTCTTGCGAAATCCTAGCTTCATTTTGCTTTTTAACTTCTGCTTTTTTCTCAGCTTTTTCTTGCTTTGAATTTATTTTTTCTTGTTTAGAAGCGGTTTTATCTTTTTGTTTTTTCTTGCTTTGTTCTTTTACAACTGCTTTTTCTTCGGCTTTTTGGTTATCAGTTTGTTTTTCTTCTGATTTGTCTTTGGCTGCTGCTTTTTTTGCTTTCTTTTTAGCTGCTTTTTTGTCAATAGCCTTTTTAACATATCTACCTGATGCTGCAAGTGTTGGAATTGCAGTTGCCGCGCCTAATAAACCAGTCATAAGAGGAATTGCAAATGGAATACCAGGCATCAATGCGGTTGCTATGCACAATGCAAATGCGATAATTGCGGTAATTCCTGATAGTAACAATTTCCAACCAGGGATTTGTTTATCGTCTGGCTTTTTACTTTTTGCTTTACCATCTTTGCCGTCAGCCTTATCATCTTTGCCGTTACCATTTTGGTTATCTTCTTGCTTGTCTTCCGCTTTTGGTTGTTCAGCATTTTCTTGTTTTTCTTCTTGAACTGTTTCTTCTTTTGTTGGGTCAGGCACTGTTATAGGTTCAGGTTCTGGTGTTGGTTCTTCAACCACAACAGGTCTATCAGGCTCTGGCTGAATTGGAGTGAAAGCGTTTACCTCTTCCAACGATTGAAGTGCAGGCTCTGCATTTGTATTTTCAAAAGCATTAATGCCAACTTTAATACCAGGTTTTGTTAAAGACTTGATAGATTCAATTTGCATTTTTTCAATATCTGCTTTTGTTTCTTCGTCAACAACTTTTTCGCCATTTTTTTCTTGTGGCAAGAATTCTGTTATTTCTTTGATAATTTCAGGGGATAATCCGTCAACCAATTTTGAGTTTTTAGATTCTCCAACTTTTTCGCTTGATTTATCAAAGCGAACAATCAAATCTTTTTTGTCTGTTACTTCGCCATTATTACCCATATCTGGGACAACTTTAAAGCCCGCATAAACTTCTTTAAGTTCAACGCCATCACCAACTAAAATTCTGTCGCCATAAAGAGCAATTCTTAAAGTTTGACCTTTTTTGCCAACATTTGCCCATTCTTTAACTTTGATATTTGGTGAGCCGTTTGCTTCCATTGCTTTTAATGTTTCAAACATTTGAGCTGGAAGGGCGCAGCGTTTTGCTTGTTTTGATGCTCTAAGTTGAATAGGTGCTGCATCGTTCTGTGTGAGTTCAACAATATTTTTTGGAAGTTCAACATTTAGGTTTTCACTTTCAAGTTTTAGCAAAGTTGTTTGAACACCATTTTTTTCATGAATGATGCCTTTTGATTTAATTGTTATATTTCCGAAAGATTTTGCATCAGGATTGCTAAGAGCAAAAGAGATATCTTCATTAGCATACATTGTTACATTTTTAAGTTTGTAAACATTGTAGTTTTCGTTTTCGGCATCTGAGAAAATCTGTAAGTCTTTTAATTGCTCAAAATTTTTGTTAACCATCAAATAAAGTTGGTTGTCATTTTTAATTATTGAGCAGACAGGGGAATGGCTTTCAGTTAAGTTTTTGCCAAAATTTATGATGTCGTTATAGTTTGAAACGCTAACAACTTGGCTGCCAGTATCTTGATATTTTCCATTAACTTTTTGTTTTTGTGGAATTGTGAATGAAAATGAATCTTTTTGTTCCATAATCTCCTCCATTTCTTTAAAGATAATTATATATATTTTTTTGACTTTGTCAATAGTTGGAAATAAAGATTTCGTTGAAAACAATATAAAAAAATATTAAAAAATAGTTGCAAAAGATTTTTTTTTATGCTAATATAATGCCGAATTGGAGATTATCCAAAATTTTTTTAAGGAGAGATATTAAAAATGGCAAAGGAAAAATTTGACAGAAGCAAGCCACACGTTAACATTGGTACTATCGGCCACGTTGACCATGGTAAAACTACTTTAACTGCAGCTATCACTTTCTACAGCTCATTGAAAG
>CALBYO010000018.1 GCA_937889705.1 uncultured Bacillota bacterium
TCAATTTGATTTTTATTTTCGGCTTTAACGAAATTGTTGATAATTTTGCCTGCGTGCGGTCTCAAATTGTGGTGTTTATTAAATTTGTTTTGTGAGATAAATTTAATGGAAACTGGGAAATCTGAAAAGTAGTTTTTGTTGGATAAAATATCGTTTTTAATTTGCTTTTGATGTTTTTTATCTGCGACTACAAAAAGTTTGCGGAAGTGAGAGGGGGAGGCTTTTTTAAGCGATTTTTCATTAGGCAAAGTGTATGCAACCGCGTCTTTGACATTTGCAATTTTTTTGAGTGCGTTTGTGTGTCCCATGCTGACGCCTTTGCCCCAAAAACTGGCTGATTTTACATCGCTTATTTTATTAAAAAGTATGCGCATTTGGGAAAACAAACCAGGATCCCAGCCGCAGCATATTATGGCGTACTTTTTGCTTTCCTTGGCGAGTTTATCAAGTTTTTCTTTTTCTTGTTTTATCAGTTTATGAGTGTCAAAAGTGTTAATAATATTAAAATCTTTAACAAGCATAGGAGTTTGCAAAAGCAAATCGCTATCTGAGCCTCCGCAAAGAATTAGAATATCAATTTTTCCTTTTAATACTTGTAATTTGTCCATTTCAAAGCATGGGGATTTAAGGTTAGAAACGATGTTTCTTCGCGAAAAAATGCCTACTAAATTATATTCATTTTTTTCAACAAGCAATTTTTCAACGGCTTTGCCTAAGTTGCCATATCCGACAATTCCAACTGCGATTTTTTTCATAGTAAAATTTATGTTTTTATAGAAGAAATCATGACAAGTTTGACTTTTATATTTTGTCTGTTATAATTAAATAACAATCGGAGAAAAAGTATGTTTATTATTGTTTCAGGCTGCTCAGGCGTTGGTAAAAATACAGTTATTAGGGAACTTTTAAAGAGAAATCCAAAGTTGCAAATGTATAAAACTTGCACTACACGCGGCAGACGCGATACAGAACTTGTTTCGTCAGACTACATACATTTGACAAGAGAAGAATTTGAAAATAAAATCAAAAATAATGAACTTTTTGAACATGAAGAAATTCATGGAAATCTTTATGGCACACTAAATTCAAGTGTTGAACTTATGAAAGATAAGAAAAATATTATCATTAAAGATATTGGCGTTGAAGGTCAAAAATCTTTTGTAAGCAAATTGCCAAAAGATGTTCAAGTTATTTCAATTTTCCTTGATGCACCAAAAGATGAACTTATCAATCGTTTGATTGGTAGGGGCGAACCTAACATAGAAAAACGCATACAAAGATACGAATACGAAAATAGTTTTAAAGAAAACTTTGATTATGTGATTAATAATGTTGATTTGTTGTCAACAGTTGAACAAATTGAAAAAATTATTGAAACACACCTGAAATAATTCTGTCGATATGGCGGAATGGTAGACGCGCAAGATTCAGGTTCTTGTGTTTTTAACATGAGGGTTCAAGTCCCTCTATCGACACCATAAAATTGCCCGTTAGGGCTTTTTTTATGGCTTCGATAAAAACGAAGTTTTGTGAGCGAAGCGAGTGAGGGGCTTGAACGGAGCGTTAAGAAAATGTGGCAGTGACACATTTTTAGCGAGTGGCATGAAAGCGAGCATCAACTTCAAAAATTTGCTAGCGAAGCGGCGTAAGTCCCTCTATCGACACCAGCACTTGCGACGGAGAACATTGTTCTCCGTTATTTTTTTTGATTGCAAAAAAAATTGCAGGCAAAGCCTGCGCGCAAGTGCATGATGGTTGAATAGTTATAAGACATCGTTTGGAATATTAACATTAGTAACTATTTAAAATAGGTTGTTTTTTTGCAACATTGTTGCATTTTTTTTGTTCAAATCGGTTAATTTGAAGACAAAAAAGTGGCAATGCCATAAAATTTAACTTAAAAAAGTTTTTATGAAAATGACTCGTCTTTTTATTTAGATGCATTACTTTTTATATCTTTTCCAACCCCACCAGCCTGGCATTAAATCATTCAGTTTTACTGTTTTTCTATTTTCA
>CALBYO010000019.1 GCA_937889705.1 uncultured Bacillota bacterium
CAATGGTTATATAAACAAATAACTTGCACGATAAAAAAATATAGTTTAAGCAAGGCAAATAAAGAAGCGTACAATAAATTGAGAAAAGATTACAATAGTTCTTCTATAGAAAATCGCAATCCGTTATTCTTATATCTTTTAATTTGCTATGGTTTTGAACATCAAATAAGATTTAATACTAAACTTGAATTTAATAATCCTTGTGGAAATTCTGGGTTTAATGATGAGATGTTAGAAAAATTAATTTCATATAAATTAAGAATAAGCGAAATATCTATTGATTTTAAAAAAGAAAATTATGAAAATTTGATCTCTAAAATAAGTAAAGATGATTTTGTATATTGTGATCCACCATACTTGGCTACTTGTGGTGCTTACAATGATGGAAAGCGAGGCTTTAATGGTTGGGATAAATGTCAACAAGAAATATTGCTTAATAACTTGCTAACACTTAATGGAAAAGGTATAAAATTTATGCTTTCAAATTTTACAGAGCATGACGAAAACAATAATAATGATTTAATCTTGTGGGCAAAACAAAATAAATTTAATGTGATTTTTAATGATAAAATTACAAAAAGGAATAGGCAAAATAGGAGGGAGTTGATTGTTATCAACTATTAAAATATGGAAATAAAAGTTGTAATATATAGTTGTTACGAATTAACATATAAACAAATTTATGGCGATGTTATTTCTCGCCTTTATCCGAATATTAATATTGCTGATGTAAAGTTGGAAATTGAAGACATTTCAAATAATTCTACTCGTTCCATTCAAAGCCAAAGAAGCTTAAAACAATATGTTACTAGGACGCTTAGAATATATGAAGATGGTATATTGAAACATATAGTAGCAACTAGCAATACTAATTTTGATTTAGATAAAAAAAGAGAAAGAGATTTAGACCCGACTAAAAAGTATGTATATGGAGAACCAGCCTACCATGCAAATACATATTTAAAACAAGGGTCTCCTGCTATATTTAATTATTATTTTGATGAAAAAAATAAAAATGCAGGTGTTGATTTATCTTTTTATTTATTAGATATAGATCAAACTTATCCTCATAATTTATTTAATATCTTATCTTACAGAGAATTACAAACAATAGGTTTTAAAGTGTTAAATATAGATGAAGTCGATTTCTCACTATATAGAGAAACAGGATGCGTATTAAATAGTACTAGCAATATTGCATTTTCATCATTTACAAAGTATATGAACGATATTTCTCTAATTTCAAAAAGGAATATGGGCAATATTCCATCATTTTTACAATGTCAAGAGCATTTAGTTCAAGGAGAAAATGATTCTGAATCATATTATATTGACAAATACATTTATACATTTAAAGCATTAAGTGCACAAGGTTATGATAGTTTATTTCGTACTTGGTGTATGAAAGTTTTAGCAGATAAAGAAGGAACAGATATTGAATTTAGACTTGGTAAGCAATATTTTCATTATGATGCACAAGAAAAAGCTGTTTCGGATAGATTAACTGGTCCGATTTTGAAAACTTTTGAATATGCTGGAATTAACCTCGAATATGTTACGAATGATGAGTTCTTGATAGAAAAGAACCTTGAAGAAAATGCTTATTTATCGGCTAAAAATAGAAAAGATCCAAGAAACCAAAGTTTATTCCGTAATAATATTAGAAAAAAAGGTGTCCCTACTCGATGTGTTATCTGTGGAAATGATAATCCAACGATTCTTAAGGCGGCACATTTATGGGAAGTTTCATCAATTAAAAATGCGGATGCGAACACAATTAACTCATTTATTAGAGTAAATAGTTTGTTTGACTTAATAGATCAAACAAGTCAGCATAAAAATGAATTATTTTTTAAAAAATATTGTCTTACCAATTCTGGTGATAATGGTATATGGTTATGTGGAAATCATCACGATCTTTTTGATCAAAATTATTTTTATTTCGAAAGCGAAATGGGAACAGTTGTGTTACATTTCCAAGATGAGCACCAGGCTGCATTGTTTTTGGAAGAGACTGTTGAAGATTGCAGAATACCAGTACAAGTTTTAACTCAGGCAACAAAGGCATTCATTGCTCAAAGAAATATTTGTTTTAGAAATTAATTAGGAAGTATTTAGATAAAAATAAAAGGAAGCATCACGAATGACACATGATAATAATATAAGATATTTAATATTAAACATCGCTTATTTTTGCCGATTAGAGAATATCGGTGGTTTTACTGATGCTTCTAAAGAATTAGAATCTCTGACAAAATCAATATTTTCAATCATAGACAAATCTACATTTAAAGTGTCAGCAATAAAGTGCAATAATCCGAATATTGAATTTATTTCGGATGAAGGCGTTGAATATCAAGTTACTACAAATCAAAATTTTACAGATAAATGCCAAAGAACTATTGATGCTTTTTTAGATAAAAAGAGTGAAAATAAACTAAGAATAGTTTATTTTAAAGAATTAAATGCGCAAGAACAAAGCAAAAAAGAAGAATTTTTAAGTAAATATGATTTTCTTGATATAATTGATTCTAAAGATTTAATTAGGCTTATTGCAAATTGTTCTACAAGCGAAATCTCTGCTATAGTAAAAGAATGCCAAAATTTTCTACCCCAAAAAATAGAAAATATTAACTTTGATGCCTGTTTGCAAAAACAAACTGTATGTGATGATTTTATAGAAAGAACTTTTAATTGGATAAACCACAGTACTATTAATATAGAAGATGTTTTTCAAACAAAAAATTCTGTAATAATTGGAGATGCGTCAACAGGTAAAACAGAATTGTTAAAGTATATAAATAACTTTTCTGTTGAAAAAAATAGATGTACATATTTTTATAAACTGAAGAATTATTCAGGTACAAATTTAAAAGATGTTTTTCCCAATGCGATATATTTGAGTTTTAATCCATTAATTTTATTAGATGGTTATGATGAGATAAAACATGAATATATTGATACTTTTGTAAGTGAGTTAAATTCACTTGCTTCAAAGTATCCTAATTTTCAAATCATAATATCTTCAAGAAAAAACTTTTGTGATAAGAGTTTCTCTCCTTTTGATGAATTTAATTTTCTGTATATAGAAGATATAAATGATAAGGAAATTTCAAATTATTTTAACAACAAATTAGGTGCGGATGGCGATAAATATAAAGAATTATGCAAAACATTAAATGTATATGATTTGCTACGGAACCCATTTTATTTAACAAGAATTGTAGGTGCTATAAAAACTAATTCTAATATAACCAATAGATCGGAGTTGATGGACTTTATTTTTAACAATGATTATGAAAAATTTAAGTTTGCTAAGAATATTGATAAACAGAATTTATTAGACAAATTGATGAGTCTCGCAGAATTTTTAGTTAGTCATAAAACAATGTCAGTTCCTAAAGAGATGTATTTAGATATTGATGAAAATTTTTATAAAGATTTTGCATGGTTGTTATTTGAAGATGGCAATATATCGTTTGTACATAACAATTTTAAAGAATATTTAATGGCGAAAAAATTATCAACATATCCTTTTAAAAAATTAAAGAATATAATATCCGTGAAACTTGATAAACTTTATATTAAGCCAGAATATGTTAATATCTTAAGTTTTTTATTATCTGTCAGTAACAATAAAAAATTACTCAAATACATTTTGGACTATGGAAAACATATTATATTAGGGCTTGAAACATCTTCTTTAAGCCCTGAAGAAAAATATAGAATAGTAACTAAAGTATATGATGAATATGAAAAGAAACGATCGTGGCCAAATGCTTCATTTTACAGAAGCGATTCTTTAGCCAAAATTTGCGATACTAAACCAATTATAGAATTTTTAATTTCAAAAATAAATGTAATAAACCATAGAACAACTATTGTTTATACTCTTGAAGTTTTAAAGTGTATTAATTGTTGGTTTGGGTATAAAAGTGTTTTAGAAAGAAACATTTATGAAATTTTAAAATCTGGAATAGAAGATGCAACTACTCTCAGTAATTTAATATATTTTTGGGCAAAATTAAATGCTCCGATAGAAGATGCTTGCAATATATATTTAAAATACAATAAACACGAAAGATCTAGTGTAAGGGCGGCATCCAATTATTTACTGAAAGAATATAGATTAGGAAATAAATTTGTTGAAGAAATATTGAATAGTATACCTAATACGATTCCAATCGCTCGTGTTTTTGGTGAAAAAGAACAAGATATTATTGATATAGGCGAAAATATGTACCTTGAACAAGCGATTGAGTTAATAGATGATAAAAATGCTATACTTAAATTATTAGATTATTTGATTGAAAATGAAAAATCGTACACACCACATTTTTTGACAGAGCACATTTTTAATGCTTTAAAAAATATTAAAATTATAGACAATGAAATCATTGAAAAAATATATGATTTGTATAAAAGAGTGGAATTATATGACTCAAATAATGTAAAAAACTATATTATTGAGTGGTTATTAACCAATGAATTAATTGAAAATATAGTAAATAGAATTGTTGATGATTCAGATCTGATTGAGTATAAAAAATATGCAATGCTGAGCCATTTATATTCTGAAAAATATAACAACCTTTATCTTGATATCTTTAACAAAAAGTTGTTAAGCGATCCATGCCGTATGATATTGGAGATAAAATCGTCAAATGGAGATTGGAATGCTTTAAAAAACTTGCTATTATCACAAGGCTTTAAAATAAAAGAGTTTGATGAAAATACAAATAAAAATTCCTATGAAGAAAAAGTTAAAGAAACATTTAATGATATTTTTGATATAATAGTTTTGAAAAATAAAATTCACGAAATTTATACAAAATCTAAAAATGAATTACTGAATAAATCCGATGTTATAGATATTCGTTGTAAAGAAGTATTTGAAGAAAAATTTCCGATATACTTATGTAATTTATTTGATGAAAGGGGTATCACTGAAACTGAAGCTATTTCTCAAATTAATTATGACTGGCAAATTCGTAGCATCTATGAATTATTACAGCAAAACAAATTTATTACAATATCAAATGAGCAGAAAGAATTTATATCATCTTGGGTATTGGAAAATGTAAAAAAGTTTAATTTCAAACACAGTATTAGTTATATTGATGACAAATGGTCCACTACATATAATGCTATTTTTTGTGATTATTTTATAAGAAAATTAGACTTAAATGTTGATAATGATATTTTAAAGCAAATGCTTTGTTTTGTTTGGCAGACAAGAGATGAAAATGATTTTTCTCAGATTGAATTTATAAAAAGCAAAATTGGCGAATCGGAATTAAAGGACAGTTTAAAATTATATTGTGAGAATGGAATCTTACAGGGTTATCCATTGCAAAATAGAATAAATTATTGTATAAAAAATGAATATGATATTTTATTGAATTGCGTTATCAATAAATTATCAACAATTGAAAATACTACCAACTATCATAGTCTATATGATGTATGTATTCAATATTTGGAAAAATTTAATCATTTAGAGCTAATACTTCCATACTATAAAAATTTTCCAATGAGTTTAAAATTAAATGTTTTAGATGTGTTTTATAAAAATGAGAATATGACTATAGTTGAAACTGCTAAAAAAGATTTTAATGGCGATTCTTGTTACGCTCTTATTAGAGCATTGATGAGATTTGGAGATAATGATGCACTAAAATATTATATTAATTATGTACAGCGAAACAAATCTTTGTATCCTAAAGACGATTATCCTTATCCGTCTTTAAAATCATACAATAAAAAGTCTGATTTTAATTTGTTATTTAAACTTTTACCATTAACATACAAGTTTGCTGATGAGGAAAATAATATAAGAAATGATATAATGTATTGTTTTGAAAAAATATGTTGTAACTCTAATATCTTTACGGTGCGCAAATTTTTAAAAAAAATTAACAGATTTATTAATTATTCAAAATTTAAAAATGTAAATTATTTACACTATTATGTTGATGGAATTAAACTAGCATATATAAATTCGCATTAATAATTAGTTATATTGTAAACAATTTATGTAATATATATAGATATTAAGTATTTATCTGGAAATTTTAGAAAAGTAATGTTATAAGCTATTTTTTCTTATCTATTATATAAATTTACTATTTTTAACCCTTTTCTTTTAGCATAATTCATTGTGGTTTTTGCGCCACTTGGGTTATGCTTTTTGTTTACATAACAAATAAGGGTGTCGCAAGAGTCCACCATTTGTTTGTTGCTGGCGATAATTTGCCTTTTATAGTGTTCTTCTTCAATGTTATACATAGTTGTTTGAACATCTACATAAGGATAATACTTTTC
>CALBYO010000020.1 GCA_937889705.1 uncultured Bacillota bacterium
GGCATTGGTAAATAGAAAGCATTTACGCCATTTAAACCAACATTTGTAGTCGCATTCTTGCCACTGAATGTGTATTTGCCATTATTTCCAGTGTTTGAACTTGAATAACCTGCACTTCCAGCATAATTCCATAATTTTGCGTCCAAAGTGCCATCAATATTGCCGCCATTGAATGTAAGTTGATATGATCTGCCAAAATGTCTGTATCCAGCAACATTTGACTCAGTTTCAACAAAATTGCTATCTGATGTAAAGAATGCTCCAATAGTTAAGCCATCTTTAATATAAATATCTTGCAAACTTACATTGTATGTAAGGTCTAAAAGTCCTGAGGCGGAGCTATTTAATCCAGCAATTGCACTTGAATCTATGAAAACTCTTCTTAATCCTTGCATTCCATAAAAAGAATCTGTTCCTATTGATGTTGTTCCTGCTTCTATGTTTAAAGTACGTACGCTAACATCTGCAAAAGCCGTACTTCCAATTACTCCTCTAACAGATAATATTCCATAGAATCCGCTGTCACCTTTAAATGAGCCACTACCAAAATATTCACAATTTGGTAAATATGGGAATAAACAACTGATCGTTGTTACATCTCCAAACGAATCATCAGCAATTTTTGTTATTGATATTGGTAAAACCAAATTGCCAGATAATTCATGTGTACCATAAAATGCCCATTCACAAATTTCTGTTACATTGTTTCCTAAATAAAATTTTTGAATTTTGCTTGTTGCATATCCCCCAACTTGAGTCATTGTATTTGCAAACCAAACTGTAACAGCATCATCATCTATTGGTGATGATGTAGTTGTACCAATGCGAGTGATTGCATTTCCTTGATAATAACCTGGAAGAGCATAAGTTGTTGCAGATGTATTGATTTTGGTGATTTCGTATTCGCCATCAACTAAACTAACAGTTACATCATTTTCAGTTAAAAGCGTAACATCTGGTAAATTCCAATTATTAGGTTCAATAGCAAGTTCAATGTCCAAAGTTAAAGTTATATTTGTTACATTTTCAGGAACATTTTCAAATTCTCTAAAATTGATTACAGAAACTGGTGTTGTTCCATTTACTAAAAAGCCTTTGAACAAACTTATTTCCATTCCGCTTGTTACTTGCGCCAAATTATTTTTAGTTGCAACACCATACCCACCGCTGACATAGTAATAGTATTCGCCGTTAGCGTCTGCTGCAAAGCAATCGTTAAACAAGACTGGTGAATAGTTAGAATCAGTTGCGAATAACTTGAACAAAGTGTTCCTTTCACTTGCACTCATTGAAAAAGTTGTTGGAGTTGAACTTCCGTTTACATAATATTGAGCATTTAATTTCAATCTCAAATAAAACGCCTGAGAACTATCTTGCGCCGTGATTGTTGGGTTTGCTATGTAATATTCAGCTTTGCTTGAAGGTTTAACAGAAAACTGAATTCTGTTTCCTTCGCTTGTGACCTTGTTTGGATAGTATTGAATTGGCATTTCCATATTTTTTGAAAGTTCGCCCGAACTAACATCAGAAATGTCGATATAAATACCTTTATCCAAAACTAGTGAACCACTCCCAATGTGAGTTCCTTTATAAACGGCAGTTGTGACAATAAAAGAAATGCCAACTACAACAATTAGCGAAATCAAAATAAGCAATCTTACGATATTTTTATTTTTTAATGTTTTCAAAATTTCCCCTATTTGTAACTTTCGTTTATATATATTAATATGCAACTTTAAAAAAGTCAAACTTTTTGCATATATTTTTCCAGATTTATTTTATACAATTTGTCCATAAAAATTTGGAAAATTTCAAAAAAAATAATATACTAACTAAAAAAAGGAAGATTTTTTATGATTAAGTTCGGAACAAGCGGCTTTCGCGGCGTTATGGGAGACAATTTCACAAAAGAAAATGTTCAAAAAATTGCCTACGCTTTAAGCAAATATTTTGAAGAAGAAAAAATCAAAAAACCAAGCGTTGTCGTGGGATATGACCACAGATTTATGAGCGATTTTTACGCAAATTGGGTGTCACAAACGCTCGCAACTTTGGGCATTAAAGTATATTTGTATGACCATTCAGTTCCTTCACCTGTGATTTCATACATGACCAAAATCGCAGACCTTGGAGTTATGATAACAGCAAGCCATAACCCTTATTTTTATAACGGAATAAAGATTTTTAAAAAGCCAGCAAAGGAAGTCGACGACGAATTTTGCTCACAAATTGAAAAATGGGCAAATGCTGATATTTGCATAGAAAATAAAGACCTTGAAATATTAAAAAACAAAGGCAAAATTGAAATGATAAGCGACATATCAGATTTTTGCGAAAATATTTTAAAATATGTCGATTTGAAAGCCACAAAAAAATGCAATTTCAAAATTTTATATAACGCTATGAACGGCAATTCCACTGAATGTTTGGAATATTTGTTCAAAAAAATGGGTGTTAAAAATTATGAAGGAATGAACACAGAAAAAGACCCATATTTTAGAGGAATTTTGCCTGCTCCTTACAAAAAAAATCTAGACGACCAAGTTAAAAAACTTAAAAAAGAAAAATTTGATTTTGGAGTCGCTTTGGACGGCGATGGCGACCGAATTTCTATCATTGATAGCCACGGAAAAGTGATGGATTGCAACTTTGTTTTGCCAATTTTATACTATTATTTCGCAAAATATAAAGGCTATAAAGGCGGAATTATTAAAAATTCTGCCCTGTCAAACTTGTCAGTCAAACTCGCTAACTATTTTGGCGATAATTGCTACGAAGCAAAAGTCGGATTTAAAAATATCGGCAAACTTTTCGAGCAAACAGACGCTTTCTTGGGCGGAGAATCAAATGGCGTTGCATTTAAAAAACATATCTTGTCAAAAGACGGCCTTGTCGTCACCGCTTTGCTTGTCGGTTTAATGGCTGAAAGTGGCAAAACTATTGACGACCTTTTGAAGGAAATTCAAACGCTAACAAAATTTAAATCCGAAGTTATCGAGTACGCCTACCCTATCACCGCAAAGCAAAAATCAGACATCTCAAAAATGCTGTTCGTGGACAAAAAATTGCCTAAATTATCTAAAAAAATAGTCAAAGTTGTCGGCGAAAACGAATATAAAATGCTTTTTGATAACGACTATTGGGCTACAATCAGATTTTCAGGAACAGAAAATGTCGTCAGAATTTTTGCGGAACAAGAAAACTTAAAAAATTGCGAAAAAATCATTGGAGAACTCGAAAAATTTATCAATGTTTCAACAAGACAATAAAAATTTCAAAAAAGAATAAATTTCGGTTGATTTATTCTTTTTTTGTGATATAATACAAGGCATAATTTAAGGAGAATAGTATGGCAAATATAGAAATGGATAAAATCGTCGCCCATTGCAAAAATGTAGGCTTTATCTTCCCAGGAAGCGATATCTACGGCGGTCTTGCAAACACTTGGGACTACGGTCCTTTGGGCGTTGAATTAAAAAATAACATTAAAAAAGTTTGGTGGCAAAAATTTGTCCAAGAAAGAGAAAATTCTTATGGCGTAGACTGCGCAATTTTAATGAATCCAAGAGTTTGGGAAGCTTCTGGACACGTCGCAAGTTTTTCAGACCCTCTTATGGACTGCAAAGAATGTAAAGCCCGTTTTAGAGCAGATAACTTGATTTCAAACTACTCAAAAGGCGAAGTCAACCCAGATTTGATGACAAAAGAAGAAATGAGTTCTTATGTTCAAGAACATCATGTCCCATGCCCTGTTTGCGGCAAAAGCAATTTCACACCTATCAGACAATTTAACTTGCTTTTCAAAACACAAAGAGGCGTAACAAGCGATAACGCTCTTGATATTTATCTCCGCCCTGAAACAGCACAAGGCGAATATGTAAACTTCTTGAATGTACAACGCTCAATGCGTGCAAAAGTTCCTTTCGGAATCGGTCAAATCGGTAAAGCATTTAGAAATGAAATCACCCCAGGAAATTTCACATTCAGACAAATCGAATTTGAACAAATGGAATATCAATTCTTCTGCCACGCTGGCGATGATGAAAAATATTATGAAGAATTTAAAAATGCTTCAAAAGAATTTTTCATCTCTCTCGGAATACCAGCAGAAAAGTTAAAATTCCACGACCATGATAAACTCGCATTCTATGCAAAAGCAGCCTGCGATGTTTACTATCAATTCCCATTCGGCTGGGACGAAGTCAACGGAATTCATAATAGAACAAACTACGACTTAACAAAACACCAAGAATACAGCGGCAAAAATATGGAATATCTTGACCCAGTAACAAACGAAAAATTTATTCCAAACGTTATTGAAAATTCTTATGGACTTGATAGAGCGATTTTGGCAGTAATTTGCAACGCCTATGATGTTGAAACATTGCCAGATGGTGAAGTTCGTGAAATTATGCACCTTTCACCAAAGATTGCCCCATTCAAAGTTGCAATTTTGCCTTTGATTAAACGCGATCTTTCAGAAAAAGCACACGAATTGTTCAGAGAACTCGCAAAAGAATTCCGTGTAACTTATGATGAAACAGGAACAATCGGAAAGAGATATCGCCGTCAAGACCAAATTGGAACACCACTTTGCGTTACAGTTGATTTTGATACATTGGAAGATAACACAGTAACTGTACGTGATAGAGATACAATGGAACAAGTAAGAATGCCAATCAGCGAACTCAAATCTTACATTGAAAAAATTATAAAATAACACAACAAAAAAAACACCCACAATCGTGAGTGTTTTTTATTTTTTAACTTTTCAATTAAGCAATCGCTTGAATTTTGTCTGCAAAATTTTTCCAACCATCAGCATTTTTATATGCTTCCACGCTTTCCGCTGGAACATAAATAACATTTAATGAATCAACATTTCTAAAACCTTCTGATTTAAGTGTTGGTGGCGTTGTTGTAGTTATAGTAATTGTTTCAATTTTGTCGCAGTCGCAAAATCCATCAATTAATTCAACAGAATTACCAAGTGTTACGGTTGTTAAATTAATACATTGATTAAATGAACTATTTGCAATAGTTTTTACGCTATCAGGTATTTCCACGCTTGTCAAATTGTCACATGAAGTAAAAGCGTTTTCTCCAATATACTCAATAGTATTTGGAATTGAAACACTTTCCATTTCAGAATGCATAAACGCAGCAAAACCAACTTCTTTAACAGTTTTTGCACTATAAATTACACCTGTCGTTTCACAAAGCATTTGATAAGTTATTGTCATTGGACTTGGATAATTCGCTATGAATTCTTCTGGTGCATCGCGTTGAACTAAAACCCAAGCATAGAACTCGTTTAAATTATTAAATTTTAGATTTCCAACCTTGCATGGATATTGTATTGCTCCGAATATTGAAGATAATTTTTCAACCCAGCTTTCAACATCAGTATAACCTTCAATTACAATCTTAAAATCTCTTGACCTTACTTTTTGTGAAGAAGGAATTATTAAATTTTTCTCAGTTCCTAAATAACCTGTTACCGCAATACCATTAACTACATCATATTGAACTGTTTCTGTGCTACCGTCAGAATCAACTACTTCACTTTTACTATTTTTTGTCGAATAAGTAAATCCAGTGTACTCGCTATCGCTCCAAAGTCCAACTGTATAACCAGTGACTGTGCCTTTTGAAGATTTTGCGTTCACTTTAAATGTGTTTTCTACAACTTCGTATGTTTCTGCGTCAAAAGTTTCTGTGCTTCCGTCTGAATATGTCAATGAGATATATTCAACATTGTTTGAGTCAAATTTGAGTGTTGTATCGCTATCGTAATTAAAAACAACATCGTTTATTGCAACTTCTTCGCCGTTGTTTACTGAAACGTTCAAATCTTCTGTTGTTTCTGTCTTACCAACGCTTGTTTCCATTCTTTCAGTTGCTTCTGAGAACTTCACTTGGCTAGCAATTTTCCAGCCTTCGGCTGCTGCGTCTGCATCACCTTGAAGTGTTTCAAGTGTGAGATAAACTTCAATTTTGTTGATTGATGTATCACCTACAACAAAACCGCCACCTTCGCCGTTGTTATCTGCTCCAACAAATCCTTCACCTTCAATGATGAACTTTGCATCTGTTGCAAACAAATCTACAAATGTTGTTGATGTTTTTGCAAATGTGTTTAGCGTTGATCCTGTTGCGTAGTAATAGTAGCCGTCTGTTGATCCACCATCTACCCAGT
>CALBYO010000021.1 GCA_937889705.1 uncultured Bacillota bacterium
AACAAATGTTATTGTTGTGTCCTCTTCCAAACCACTGAGAATATGTTCACCGTTTTCGTTTGTGATTAAGTTTTCGCCGTTATATGCCTTCAATTCTCTTTGAGTTGTGCTGCTTGGATAAAAGTTAAATAAGTTTTCAGCATTGAGTTTTAATTCGCTGCCCTTTTCATAATAGATTGTGCCAACACTATTTTTTAAGTTAAAATCTGAGATTTTTTCAGAAATTCTAACAAGGATGCTTGTTTGTTTAGAATACTGTTGAGTTGTTGCAGTAATAATCGCACTTCCGCCCGATTTTGCTGTTATTTTTATTTTTACTCGTCCGTCAGACAAATATTGCCTGTCTGAAATCTCAACCGCGTTAGAGTCCGTGGAGAAAGTAACACCAGCACTCATGCCGTCTTGCCAATTTACAATTTGAAATGTAAGTTCGCGCGAAATTTGTTCTTCATCATCAACAGATAAATTGATGACTTTGAAATCACCTTCCACGCTATCTTCTTTCGTTATCATTGTAATTGATAGATTGTTAGTATCAACTCCACCGCATCCAGCAAAGACTATCGGAATAATTCCGATAATCATTGCAAAGATCAATACTATAAATCTTTTTATCTTCATGTTAGTTTCTCCCTTTGTCTAACTCACCTATTTAAGATGTTATTTTTTCCCAAACTGAATACAAGTTCAATGTAAATGTGTTTCCTTCAAGACAAGATGCATACTCTGCTTTAACTGTGCCATCTGCATTTAAGAATGTTAACAAATCAATTTTTGTATCGACATTGAAATCTATCGTTGTTTCACCTTGTGTCAATGAATAACCTGCAAATGTGTAGTCTCCGCTTGTTACAACATATCCTGGATTTACGATTGTATAACCCGCTTCAAGGCTTTCAGATGTCAAAGTAATTGTTTTTGGATTATACGAATCTAATTGAAGTCCTGAGAATGCACCTGAATTTGGATTTACATTTAATACGAATGTGTATTTTGCACTCCAAGTTGCAGTTAATGTTATTTCGTAAACAAATTTAATGTTTCCATTTTCTACTCTTGCGAACAAGTTATCCAATGTCAACTCTTCACCGGCCTGACCAACTCTTGTTGTTGTTTGATATTGACCACTTGTATCTAGATAAACCCAAGTATAACTCCAACCAGCAAATTCAAAACCAAGACGAGTAAATCCATTTTCTGGCAATGTATATTTGCCATTACCATAAGTAATTGTTTTAATTATTTCTGTTTCGTTATTGGTTCCAGTTGCCTTGCTATTTCCAGAATCAAATTTGATAGTTAATCTCCTTTCTTCCCATTGTGCAGTGAAAGTATAAGTTGCATCATCTTCAAGATTGTCATCAAATGCAAATTCGTCTCCAACTTTATATGCACCACCATTGCATTTCCAACCAGTGAATTCATAATACCAATTTGAATCGAACCTATTTTCTGGAAGTATATAACTTTCGCCGTATCTCAAAGAAATCTCGTCGTAAAGTGAATCACTACCAATACCATGGTCACCTTTATCAAATACAAGTTTCAAAACAATTTCTTCCCATTGAGCATAAAGTGTCAAGTTGTTTTTGTATTTTGAATATTCGATCTTATCTCCTGCATTGAATGCATCACCAGTTCCATCAGCGCTAGTGTTCCAACCAACAAACTTATAGCCAGTTTTCTTAAAGCCATTTTCTGGAACTTCAAATGGATTTTCAATATTGAATGTTCCACCAGTTGCACTTCCACTAGTTGCACCGTTTCCATCAATTGTAACTGTATAATTAATTGGTGTAAGTATAACTGCATAAGTTCCTTTGGCATTTAATTCTGAGGCTGCCGTAGATTGATTAACGACATAATCAATATAACCTGCTCTTGTAATTACACTCAACACATCACTTTCTTGCATCTCATAACCAATTAAGATCTTTTGCGAAGCAACAACAACTCCATTGTATGTATAGGTCACGGTTTTGAAATAATCATTTTCTGCTATTGTTGTTCCAGAAACTTTTCCATAATATCCCAAAACGATAGATCCAGTTTTTCCTGCTGGAATTGATGTAAATG
>CALBYO010000022.1 GCA_937889705.1 uncultured Bacillota bacterium
CATTTTGAACAAAAGAGCAATTTCTGTTGAGGGCGAAGACTTCGGCATGATTAGTGAATTGTTTTTCGACAACGACTATAATGTTTTGTCGCTGGAAACAAACAAGAGAGTTTTGATACCATTTGAGAAGATTGTAAATTTGGGCGATGATGCGGCGATTATTGGCTACGAAAACAGCAAGTTTAAAAAAGCGGCTTGCAAGCCCAAAAGCGTGTTTGCGTATGGTCAAGCGCCTGAGATGAAAGTTACAATACTTAATAAAGTTGCGTCAAACAGCGTTACGGGCGCTGAATTAAAAACGATAGGTGAAGTTACAAATTTGGATAGTCAGACCGAACTTACCGTGCCAAAGAAAATCAAGCAAAATCCATATTTCTTGCTTGGCAGAACGGCGTCGAATAGCGTTAAGTCAGACACGGGCGACATGATTGTAAAAGAAGGTCAAAAGATTACTGAAAAGTCAATTTCAAAGGCGCAGATATACAATATGATTTATGAATTATCGTCTTGCGCGAATTAATACAAAAAAATAACTCTTTCAAAATATGGAAGAGTTTTTTTATGAATTATTTTCATTATCATGCAAATACTAATTGCGATAATGGAGTTAATATGAATAAAGATAATAAAAATACTAAAACAAAAGTTGATAAATCGTCAAAGTTGATAATGCTAACAATTCTTGGTTCGGCGCTGGTTTTGTCGGCACTTCTATTATTTGGCCTTTTCATGGACAATGGCTACATTAACACTGGCGAGTTCTACGACAATACATCGGTGAACGGAATTAATGTTTCTGGGCTCAGCAAAGAAGAAGTCGCAAGTCTTATTTCGTCAAAACTCGTTAGAGAAAAAGATGATATTGGTATTGAATTAAAATATGAAGACAAAACATGGAATTTAAGTGGGCAAGACTTTGAAACGAACAGCAATATATTCCCAATCATAGAGCAAACATATTCCGAAGTGAGAAACGGGGTTGCATCGCAAAAAATATCAAAAGTCAAAAAGTTAAAAAATGAAGGATTGAATTACGACATTAGTTATAGATACATTTTGGGCGATTTTGACAAAAAGATTGATGATGTTATTAGCAAAATTGAGTGTGAAGCGTGCCCACCATGCGTAAATTTTGACCCAAGCAAGGAAGGCGATGCAATGTTTACAGCAGTTGAAGGGGCTTGCGAAATCAAAGTTGACAAAGCGGCGCTTTACAATGAAATCGACAACGCTTTCAAAACTGGAAGCAAAATTAGCGTGGAAGTTCCTGTAACGAAAGTTGATTACACATCTGATATTGATGTATTTGCTAACACGAAATTGCGCTCGAAATTTTCAACAGGTTATAAAGGAAGTGCGTTAGGAAGAAGGAACAATGTTTTGCGTGCACTTTCAGATTTCAACGGTATGGTTGTAAACCCTGGCGAAGAAATAAGTTTTAATGATGTAACAGGTGACAAAACGCCAGAAAAAGGCTATATGAAAGCAAATATCATTTTAAATGGTATATATGTTGAAGATTATGGCGGCGGTGCTTGTCAAGCATCAACCACGCTTTACAATGCTTTAATTTTATCAGATATTGAAATTTTGGAAGTTCACCCACATTCATTGCCAGTGTCTTATGTTCCACTTGCGTTTGATGCAATGGTGAGTGAAGGGTATTCAGATTTTAGGTTCAAAAACAACTTAGAACACCCAATATATATCAAAACTTATGGTGACGATGAAAATGCTTTCGTTGAAATTTATGGTGAACCACTCGCAGAAGGTCAAGAAATTCGCCGCCGTGCAGAATTTATCGAAACTCTCCCACATGATGGCGATATGATTGTTAAAGATGAAAAAGGTGAGTATTCAGATAAAGTGACTTATGTAGGCGAATATTATCGTGTTAAAAAGCCTTCGGAAGGCTACCATTCAAAAGGTTATTTACAATATTGGCAAGACGGCGAAATGGTTGATGAAAAACTCATTCGTGACGAATATTATTATCCACAAAGAGGAATTATTGTTGAAGGAACAGAGCCATTAGGCGAGGGCATGACATTGCCAGAAAATCAAGTTAAAATAATTCCACCACAAGAAAAATCAAAAATTAGCGAAGTCAGCGTGAAAAAGAAAATCGATGCTGAAAGTCCTGCTAACTTAAATCCTTAAAAAAATCCACCTTATGGTGGGTTTTTATATTGTAGATAATTTCTTTATGTATTCTAAATGATTGAATATAATTGGCTCAGCAAACTCAAAATTGCCGCATTTAAAGAGATTTATCATGTTTTCAACTAATTCTGCTTCCGAGTAAATTGCGAGCCGTACGCATGAATTTAGACTGTTTAAACGCCTGCTTTTTGTGAGTTTTATAATTTTTGGCTCGTCATAAAAGCGTTTTTCAATTTCAATGAAGTCTAAATCGGTTTGTTTTGCAAAATTTTCAAAAACGCTTCTGAGTTTGTTATTTCTTAAATTGCGTTTTATGTATGTATAAAGCCAGTTTAAATATTTCAAAGAATAGCAAATGCTATCAAGAATGGCAGGATTAATATCTGGATTTTCCAGTGCTATCATCGAGCGTTTTTGTGAAGAATATGCTTTTGCAAGTTTCTCAAATTCCGCTTGTCCAGGCAATAAAAAATCATCGTAATTCATAAAATCCCCTTATTTATTTTCTTATATGATATTTTTTTGCTTTTTGCTAATTTCACACAATATTTTGCAAAGTCATATATGTTTAGAGATTTAAAAATTTAGGGGTGATAAATGTTTAAACAAAGAATTATTCCAACTTGTAGTAAAGAAAGATATGAACGCACAAGCAAAATTAATAGAGAAGAAGAAAACGAAACTTCCGAAAGAGAACCAATAAACCAAGAACCAGCACAGCGAAATGAACCAACGACGCAGCCAGTACCGCCAATTCAAGAACCAGTGGAGCAACCAGTTCAAGATCCGCAACAACGAGAAACAGTGCCGCCTACAACAAATCAACCAGCGCAAGAACCAACAATAGCGCCGCCAGAGCAGCCTGAAACCACACCGAATCAAGGGACAACACTTGATCCGACAAGATTTATCTTTGCATCAACAGAGCCTTATCCTGAAATTACAAACGCTTATCCTAGCATGTATGAAGTTAAACTTATCAAATGGCAAACGGCGTCAAGAGATAGCGAAATGAGTGCTGTTGCAACATATATGTATCAAAGTTATATTTTGCAAGATGAATATCCATTAATCGCAGACACATTAAAACAAATTGCAATCGTCGAAATGAGGCACCTAGATTTACTTTCAGAGGCCATTGTTGATTTCGGCGGCAATCCAAACTTAACTGACGGCAGGGGAAATGTTTGGACTGGAAGAAATATTTTGCAAATTAGAAATCCAAGAGAAATACTGCTTGCAGATATAAGAGGGGAGGAAAAAGCGATTAGAGATTATCAAATCGCTGCGTCAAAAACTTGTAATGCCAGTTTAGCGGCTTTGTTTGAAAGAATCATAATTGACGAGCAAGACCATATTATAATTTTGAATGAACTTTTAAGCACTCTATAAAAAGAAAAAAGGTTGAATTTAATCAACCTTTTTTTATGACAACAATTAGTCTTTTTTGTTCAACTTTTCGGCAATCGCTGAACCAATTTTATTAATGCTTGCGTCATCAAGTTTTACAGAACTTGTCTTATCACTATTTGATTGCAAAGCACTTGCAATTTTTCTAACGCTTGCGTCTGAAAGTTCAGTTGGTCTTGGTTTTTCTGGTGCTTCTGCTTGTCTTTTATTTGCTCCGCCTAAACCAAGTGCATCTTCTGCCATGTTTTGAGCATTTCTAAGTTTCTTTTGGTTCTTCATTTCAGCATTCAAATCCAACTCTTTTTTAAGTTTACCTTGAGCAATTTGAATCATATCGCTTCCAAGACCTTTCATTTCGCCCATCATTGGACCATTCATTGATCCCATTGTTTGTTGAGCAAATGCACCTAAATGTTTACCAAAATCAACAAATGATTTTGAAAGGGCTTTTAATGTTGATTCACCAAGTTCAATTTTTGCTCCATCAATTGAAGATTTTCTTCTTGCATTGTCTGAAACACCTTTTTCAAGTGCTTTGCCAAGAGGATTTTGCCAGTTGCCGTGTTTTGAATCATTAAATAGGGCATTACGATCTTCTGAACTCATGTTTCTATAAGCTTCTTCGCCGCCAGCGGCTGCAACTGCACGATTTCTAATTCTTTCGTTTTGTTTACGGCCACGATGGTTAGCATCAATTACAGCTTGTCTATCTTCAGTTGACATTTTATCTAATTTGTTTGTTGCGGTTTGGCGTCTAATATTATTTTTTTGGACTTCAGAACTTGAATTATAAATGTCATTAGCGATATTCTTTTTAAGATCTTGCTTATTGTTACTATCATAAAATTTGTTTATTGCAACGGCCGCTTGAAAATTTTCATTTTCAGACAATTGCCTTTTTAAATCTTCTTTGTCTTTAAATTTTTTTATACCGAATTGTTTACCAAGTTTTGCAAGAGTTGTTTTGTCTGTTACCTTATCAAGAGCTTCTGTTGCTGTGCTTATGTTAGTTAATTTATTAATTGCTGTTGCATCTGACATTGTATCAGCAAGATGAGATATTGCTTCTTCGTCTGTTACATTATCTGTCATATTAGTAACTGCATTATCATAAGATGCTGAACCTTTTTTGTATCTTCCTGTACCTTCTTTTGCTTCTGTTTTCAGGTATGCATTTTTAGCCATTTTTCCTGCTCCAACAGCTTTACTAGTTAAACTGCCGGCTTTCATGACTGCGCCACCAACACCTGTGAAGGCTGCTGCGGTTTTACCGACCTTAGCGGCTGTTGCACCAATTTCTTTGGCTTTATCTGCACCAGCACCCATTGTGTCTTCGCCACCAATAATTTCTGAAAGCATTTTTGTGAAGTCTTTTACCATTGCTAGACCAGCAATAGTGAAAAGTAAGTTGACAATTTTATCAATAATTGCAATGCCAGTAAGTTCCAATGATTGCAACAATGCTAAGACAACGAAGAATAAGTTCAAGCCAACAATAGGTCCATAAACGCCGATTGTTTTTGCAACAAATTTTTCACGCCATTTTTTCAATGCATTACCGCCATCTAATGGCATAAGTGATGCGATAGGTGCGGCAACAAGGAATAAGATTGTAAGTTCAAATATCCTTTTGATTAAACCAAAAACAAGGTATAGTAACAATACTGTTACAACGACTAATGCACCGAGTGCGATAATATAATCGAATGACCACAAATCATAATAATACCAAACCAGAGCGGTGTTGTTTTTATCAAAGTGTGTGTATCCAGCTGCAATTAAACTATTTTCAACAATCATAACGCCAGCGTTTAAAGTTACAGGGAACATATGTTCTTTTATAAATGGATCTCTATCAATGTAGGCTCTTGTTTTTAGTTGGAAACAGTTAGCAAAGGCTTCGTCCATAAGCCAGCAATTTTGGTATGCTGAATTGGAGTCTGTTCCTTTATTTTGAGAGAAGGCACCGTTTGCTGAGATTTTATCGCTATTCAACATTTTATTATAAAAACTATCGTTTATTCTTGCACGGTTAGCGCTATATGCTGCTGCTTTAAACACAAGACCAGAAATAGGGGTTGTGGTTGTTGGAACGGTGAATCCAAAAAATGTATAGTTATTATATGTTTCGTCACCAGATGTTGTTTTCTCTGATTTGAAATATGTTGTGTTAATAGTAGTTTGTGTTACGCTTGTTGAACCTGTGGAAACTTTATCGAGTGCTTGCAATATAACATTGCAAAGGAAAATACCAAAGAAACAAACGATAGGAACGATTGCGAATGAAGCAAGTGCTTTTAATGAATTGCCAATGATTTTGCCTTTTGATGCTGATTTAGCATCTGTTGCTGTATATTCACTTCTAACAACGGCAATCATTGTTGTTAATATGAGCATCAGCACACCTAAGATTATCATTGACCAGAAGATATTTGATAAAACAGGGGAAGAGCCGGTGAAAATCATGTTTATAAACTGCATGACGATGTCGCCTTGGACATTTGTTTCACCATTGAATTTATATATTGTGTCTAGTCCGGCTATTTTACGCATAATCCATTGAATTGCGTCAATTACCGCATAAACAGGCGTTAAAAGTTGGTAGAATGTTTTTGGAATGAATGATAAAAGTGCACCAAACCAGTCTTGGAACCAATTTTTAATAGCATCGCCAACAGAACCAGCAATATAGGTTAAATTCATATTGTTCCTCCGAATTCTTCTTTTGAGTTAGTTTAGTATAACACATAAATTTAAAATTGTATAGAGTTTTTCATAAATTTTATTTATATATTATATATATTCAAAAATTATTTTACATTTTTTTTGAAAAATTATAACAAAATAATTGAGAAATTGCTTAAAATTAGTAGACAAGAGGCAATCTTGTGTATATAATACTTGCGAAAAATAAAAGAGAGGTTTTATGAGCGAATATATCCGTTGTCCAAGATGTGAATTAAATTTTATTAAAAAGAAAGACAAACTCTGTTCAGTCTGCAAAGCAGAATTGAACGCTGAACCTAATTTAGATGATATGGATTTAGAGATTTGTCCAATTTGTAAAACAAACTATATTAGACCAGACGAAATTATGTGTAAACAATGCATTAAAGAACGCTCTTTGGAAGACGTTATTGTTTCTCACGATGACGACGATTGGGATTCTTATTTAAATCCAGACGAAGATAACATTTCAAGTGATGAAGAAACAGGCGATATGGCAAGCATCACTGATTTAGATTCAACTGATTTAGATGATGATTTAGAAATTGATGATACAGATCTTCCAGACATTGGCGAAGATATTGACTTTGGCGATGATGAAGACGGCGAAGACGAAGAATTTGAGGACGACTTAGACGAAGACGATGACTTCGATGACGATGATGACGACTTTGACGATGACGACGATGATGACGATGAATAATCGCAGAAGTTCGACAAATTAATATTCAAAAAAAGCACGAAAGTGCTTTTTTGTTTTGTAAAATCTTTTGTTTATAATATAATACTTAGTATTAGGAGAATGTATGGGTTTATTAGCGAAAATTTTCGGCAGTGACAACTCTCGTAGTTTAAAAAAAATTAGAAAAATTGCCGATAAAGTTATTGCACTTGAAGAAGAATATAAAAATAAAACAAACGAAGAATTAAAAGCAAAAACAGAAGAGTTAAAACATAGAGTTCAAGTTGAAGGTGAAAGTTTAAATTCAGTTTTGCCAGAAGCATTTGCTAATGTTAGAGAAGCAGCATCAAGAGTGTTAAATATGCGTCACTTTTATGTCCAAATTATGGGAGGTATTGCACTTCATCAAGGCAGAATTGCAGAAATGGGAACTGGTGAAGGTAAAACTCTTGTTTCAACTTTGCCAGCATATTTAAATGCTTTAACAGGCAAAGGTGTTCATGTTGTCACAGTCAACGAATACCTTGCAGAGCGTGACGCTGTTTGGATGGGAAAAGTCCATAAATTTTTGGGCTTAACTGTTGGCGTTTCGCTTAGCGGAATGGACTATGCAGCAAAACGCAAAGCTTATGATTGCGATATAACATACTTAACAAACAACGAAGCAGGTTTTGACTATCTTCGCGATAACATGGTTGTTAGAAAAGAAGATAGAGTTGCCCGCGGATATAATTTTGCTATCGTGGACGAAGTGGATAGTATTTTGATTGATGAAGCAAGAACTCCACTTATCATAAGCGGCCGCGGCATGAAATCAAGCGAAGTTTATCATTCAGCACAAAGGTTTGCAAAAACTTTGAAGGAAGATGACTACGAAATTGATTTAAAATCAAAAGCAATCAACTTAACAGAAAGCGGAATTGCAAAAGCAGAGCGCTATTTTGCCGTTGAAAATATTTCTGATGTCGAAAATATTGAACTTAACCATCATATCAACAATGCATTGAAAGCAAATTTTGTCATGATTAAAGATGAAAATTACATTGTTAAAGACGGCGAAATTTTGATTGTTGACGAATTTACCGGAAGAATTATGAAGGGCAGACGCTATTCAGACGGCTTGCACCAAGCGATTGAAGCAAAAGAAGGCGTTGAAATCAAAGACGAAAATAAAACTCTTGCAACAATCACATTCCAAAACTTTTTCAGAATGTATAAAAAGTTAAGCGGTATGACAGGAACTGCAAAAACAGAAGAAGGCGAATTTACAACAATTTATGGCCTTGATGTTGTGCAAATTCCTTCTAACAAGCCAAATATCAGATATGACGCACCAGATGTTATTTATAAAACAATTCCAGCAAAAACAAAGGCTATTGTTGAACACATTAAAGAAGTCCATGCAACTGGTCAACCAATCCTTATCGGCACAATCACGATTGATAAATCGGAAGAACTTTCAAATGCTTTAAGGCGAGCAGGCATTAAACACAATGTTTTGAACGCTAAAAATCACGAATTTGAAAGTGAAATTGTCGCACAAGCGGGCAGGAAGGGCATGGTAACTATTGCAACAAACATGGCTGGCCGTGGAACAGATATTTTGCTTGGCGGTAACCCAGAATTTATGGCGATTAAAAAACTTCGCGAAGAAGGCTTCACAGAAGACCAAATCGCTTTCGCAAACTCTTTTATCGAAAGTGATAACGAAGAACTTTTGAACGCTAGGAAAGAATATCAAAAATATTACAACCAATATAAAGAAACAACAGACAAAGAGAAAGAAGAAGTTAGAGAACTCGGCGGATTGCACATCGTTGGCACAGAAAGGCACGAAAGTAGACGTATCGACAACCAGTTGCGCGGTCGTAGCGGAAGACAAGGCGACCCAGGTTCAAGCGTGTTCTATATCTCACTTGAAGATGACCTTGCAAAGCGTTTCGGCGGCGATAAAATGCTTAAAGTTGCAAATTTCTTCAAAGTTGATGACGACATGCCGATGCAATATAGAATGTTGTCAAATCAAATTGAAAATGCTCAAAAACGCATTGAAATGCGTCATTTCTCAGCCAGAAAGAGCGTTTTGCAATACGATGATGTTTTGAATAAGCAAAGACATATTATCTATGACGAAAGAAATAAGGTTTTGGACGGCGTAGATAGCCATGAACAAATTATTGAAATGTTCCCAGAACTTGTCAGCGCGGCAATAAATTCAGTAATCAACCCAGATAAAATGTATAACGAATGGGATTTGGACGCGCTTAATGCAGCACTTGAAAGAAAACAACTTTTCCCTTATGGAACGAACCTAATTACAAAAGAATTTGTTCACGATTTAGATGCGGAAGACTTGCAAGAAAAAGTTTTAAATGCAGTTTATGACAGATATAACGAAAAAATGGCTGATGCAGAGAGCATTGGTGCAAACTTTGCAGATTTTGAAAGATATGTTCTTTTGAGAGTGGTTGACAGCCTTTGGATGGATCATATCGATCAAATGACAGTTTTAAGAAACGAAATTGGCTTGCAAGGTTATGGACAACATGACCCAATCGTGGCGTATAAACAAATCGGCTTTGAAATGTTTGACGAAATGATTTCAAAAATCAGAGAACAAACAGCGTTATTCTTGCTTAATATAAATGTCGATAAAAAGCCAGAACCAAAACAAGTTGCAAAACCTATTGTTGTGGTTGAACAAAAAACAGCGAAAGCGGAAGCAAAAATTGGTAGAAATTCGCCATGTCCTTGCGGAAGCGGCAAAAAATATAAAAATTGTTGCGGGAAATAGATGAAAATACAAATTGTTGGCGGAAGTTTATTGAATACAAATAATTACATTGTTGGAAATTCTAACAATGTAATTTTAATTGAAACAAGTGCAATGCCAAGAGATATAAAAGCGATTGTTGACGGCAGGAACGTAAAAGCGATATTTTTAACTCATGGCCATTGGGATCATTCGCAACATATTGACGAAGCCGCAAAAATGTTTGGCGCAAAAGTTTATTTGCACGAAAAAGCGATTAATAAAATCAAATCAAACGAGAAACAATTCAATTTGGATAGACCAGTCAATTCGCAACTTGAAAATGAAAATTTTGAAATTTTAAAAGACAATCAAATAATTGATTTTGGTTTTTTGAAAGTTCAAGTGTTGTTTACGCCAGGGCATACTGATTGCTCAGTTAGTTATTTGATTGAAGATAACGAAAGCAAAGCGCTATTTTCAGGTGACACTCTTTTTTATCAAACTTGCGGAAGATGCGACCTTCCAACATCGTCAGTTGCAGATATGAAATCGAGTTTGAAAAAGTTGTTAGAACTGGACGAAAATTTAGATGTTTACCCAGGTCATGGTTTTAAAACAACAATAAAAGACGAAAGAAAAACTTTTGAATATTTACTTTGCGAAGAATAAAATAATTTTGAAAAACCAATTCCACGCATGATGCATAAAATAATTTAGGGGATAATTAGGAGCATCAATATGTGTGGAATTTTTGGTTGTGTTGGCACGAGCCGAACTCTACCAATTTTAATTAATGGATTAGAACTTTTAGAGTATAGAGGATACGATTCAGCGGGTGTTGCATTTTTTGAAAATAAAAAAATAAACATTGTAAAAGAAGTTGGAAAAGTTAAAAATTTAAAGGACAAACTCAACTTAGACATTATATCAACTTGCGGTATTGCTCATACCAGATGGGCAACTCACGGCAAGCCAACAGATATAAATTGTCACCCACATACAAGCGGAAAAATCTGCCTTGTGCATAATGGAATTATTGAAAATTTTTCCGAATTAAAAAAAGAATTAAATAATAATTTTTATTCAGATACTGACAGCGAATTAATTGCAAAATTAATTGATAATAATTATCAAAAAAATATTAATAAATATTTAGAAAAAAATAATAAAAAAATAATTTCAAAAAATAATAAAATTAAAATTTTATTAAATTCAATTTCCCAGACTGCCCATATTATGCGGGGTTCGTGGGCTTGTGCAGTTATTTGTGAAGATATTTTAGATAATATTTTTGTGTTTAAAAAATCAAGTCCGCTATTGGTTGGAAAATCAAATAAATTCAATTTAATTTCAAGCGATATTTCCGCGATAAATACTATTTTTAATAAAAATAAAATTAATAAAAATATTAATTTATTTAATTTAAATGACAATGAATTTGCAATTATTAGTAAAAATGATGTGCAATTTTTTGACATAAACTTAAATACAATTATAAAACAAAATATAGAAATCGACAGTGAAAGTTTAAATGCAACGAAGCAAAATTTCGACCACTTTATGCTTAAAGAAATTTACGAAATTCCTGCTTCGGTTGAAAAAACTTTTAACTCAATTTTAGAGAGTAAAAATGAAGAACTTATAAATGCATTAATAAAATGTAGCAAGGTTACCATCATTGGTTGCGGCACTGCATATCACGCCGGACTTGCTGGTAAATTTTATCTTTCCAATATTTTAAACAAAAAAGTTGAAGTTCAACTTGCAAGCGAATTTAGATATTCAAAACAGGTTTTTGATAGAAACGAAATAGTGTTTGGAATTAGTCAGAGCGGCGAAACCGCAGATACAATAGCAGGGCTTAAACTGGCTAAGGAAAACAACTTAAAAACTATTGTTTTAACGAATGTAAAAAACAGTTCCATAACCGATGTTGCGGACTTTAAACTATACACCGAAGCAGGAACAGAAATTGGCGTGGCGGCTACCAAAAGTTTTAACAGCCAAGTCGCGGCAATGCTTGCTCTT
>CALBYO010000023.1 GCA_937889705.1 uncultured Bacillota bacterium
CATTCCAAGCAAAATAATTGTTAAGGGGCAAAACTACACAACAACCAGCATTGGAAAGTGGGCATTCTTTAATTGCACTGGTTTAAAATCAATCACAATTCCAGACAGAGTAGAAAGCATTGGAGATGGTGTATTCAATGCTTGCAGTGGTTTAACATCTGTTATAATTGGACAAAATGTAGCCAGCATTGGAGAGTATACATTCTCTAATTGCAGCAGTTTAACATTAATCACAATTCCAAACAGCGTAATCAGCATTGAACGGAATGCATTCTCTGTTTGCAACAGTTTAACATCAATCGCAATTCCAAACAGCGTAAACAGCATTGGAATTCAGGCATTCGCTGCTTGCAACAGTTTAACATCAGTTAAAATTGGAAACAGCGTAAACAGCATTGGAGGTCAGGCATTCTCTGGCTGCAGTAGTTTAGAAAAAATAGAAGTTGTGCAAGGAAATACAAAATATAGCAGTGTAGGCAATTGTTTAATAGAAACAGGAAGCAATACTTTAATTGCTGGTTGTAAAAATAGTGTTATACCAGCAGATGGTAGCGTAACCAGCATTGGAAGTAGTGCATTCCATGGTTGCGAAGGTTTAACATCAATAAACATTCCAGACAGCGTAACCAGCATTGGAAATGGTGCATTCCAAATTTGCAGAGGTTTAACATCAATAACAATTCCAGACAGCGTAAAAAACATTGGAAGTTATGTATTTCATTCTTGCAACAACTTAACCACCACAATTGGTGATGGTTGGGTTAAAGTTAGAGGCAACACTCCTGTGAACGCAAACACATTGTTAAGAGATATTAGTTATGATATAAAAAGAGCGTAAAACGCAATGTCAATAAAAAAACTCTCTCGGAAGGGGGAGCTTTTATTTTGTGCCGTAGCCAAGGCTTATTAACATTGCAAGGTTTACTTTGTGCATTTTCTCGCTGTCAAGGGCTGATAATTTGTCTTTTAAACGGCGTTTATCTATCGTTCTTATTTGTTCTAGCAGAACAACGCTATCTTTTGGTAAATTGTATTGCAAAGCGGAGAGTTCAACATGTGTTGGGATTTTTGCTTTGTTAATTTGACTTGTTATTGCTGCAACGATTACGGTTGGGCTATATTTGTTTCCTACATCGTTTTGGATAATCAAAACAGGGCGCACGCCGCCTTGCTCACTCCCAACAACGGGACTGAGGTCAGCATAGTATATTTCGCCGCGTTTAATTTCCGTTTTTTCCAGCATTTAAAGTCCTTTCATAGTTTTTTAGACTTTCGATTTCGTTAAAATCGTTCTCGCGAGCAATCAAGGTTTCTTGGTCGCTGAGAAGGAAAGTTTTGAAATCTTCCTGTCTTATTGTCAGTGTATGCGAGATTTCGTTTAAAAGTTTTTGGTCAGGCTCACTGATTTTAATGTTTTCGAGTTCGTTTTTATATTTATCAAACTGCATAATTATCTCCTTAAAAGTTTATTTTTAAACGCTTTGAAAAGCGAAATATGTCGAACTGGTTTAATCTTAGTTTGGTTTTTGTTTTAAATTTTATGTTGTGTTTTTAGATTGATTTTTGTCGATTTTTGCAACGAAAATTTGAGCAATCTAGTCAAAAGCGTTGACAAAATTTGAATAATGTTATACTATTTGATAGTTTAGTTTTAGTAAGGAGAAAATATGAAAGTTTTAGTTGTAAATGCTGGCAGTTCTTCATTGAAATTCCAACTTTTTGATATGGAAAATGAAAGCGTGCTTGCAAAAGGAAATTGTGAAAAAATAGGAATTGACGGTTCATTTATTGGATACACAATCAATGGCGTTAAAAAGGAAGTTTTAACACCAATGCCAGACCATAATGTTGCAATGAGTTTGGTTTTGAAATTGCTCACAGACGAAAAAGAAGGCGTAATTTCAAGTTTGTCAGAAATTCAAGCAGTTGGTCACAGGGTTCTTCATGGTGGAGAAATATACACAGACAGCGTGCTTGTTGATGAAGAAGTTTTAAAGAATTTGGAAAATTTAAAACCACTTGGACCACTTCACATGCCTGCTAACATTGCTGGAATATATGCTTGTCAAAAAGCAATGCCAAATGTTCCAAATGTTGCAGTATTTGACACTGCATTCCACGCACAAATGCCAAAAGAAGCGTTTTTATACGCTGTGCCTTATGAAGCATACACAGATTGGAAAGTTAGAAGATATGGCTTCCACGGAACAAGTCACAAATTTGTTTCAGGCGAAGTTGCAAGGGTTCTTGGCAAGAATGTTGAAGATTTAAAAATTATCACTGTTCACCTTGGCAATGGTTCATCAGTGGCAGCAGTTAAGGGCGGACACAGTGTGGACACATCAATGGGCTTCACACCACTTGAAGGCTTGATTATGGGAACAAGGTCAGGCGATGTAGACGGCTCAGTTGCAGGCTTTTTGGCTGAAAAAGAAGGCTTAACAGCAGGCGAAATGGTGACATATTTGAACAAAAAATGTGGCGCACTTGGTATTTCTGGCGTATCTAGCGATATGAGAGATATTAACAAAGCGGCAGAAGAAGGCAATGAAAGAGCAAAACTTGTTGTTCCAATGATGGCTTACAGAATTAAAAAATACATTGGTTCATACATTGCAGCAATGAATGGTGTTGACGCTATTGTATTTACAGGCGGAATTGGCGAAAACCAAGAAGATTTAAGAGAATTGGCTCTTAGAGATATGGATTGTTTCGGAATTAAAATTGATGTTGAGAAAAACAATCACTTACCAAGAGGAACATTTGAGGAAATTTCAACAACAGATTCAAAAGTAAAAGTTTACAGAATTCCAACAAACGAAGAGCTTGTAATTGCAAGAGATACAATAAGATTGTCAAATTTAGGTTAAAAATTGTTGACAAATAAAAGATTTATGCTATAATGGCATAGTAAAAATTTGAAAGATACACAAAAGGGAGGATATTATGGCAGTTCCAAAGCGTAAAGTTTCCAAAGCAAGAAGAAACACAAGAAATTCAAACAATTTTAAAGTAAGTGCTCCAACATTAGTTGAATGCCCAGAATGCCACGAACTTAAAGCCCCTCATAAAGTTTGCAAAAATTGCGGAACTTACAAAGGCAAAAAAGTTGTTGAAGTAGAAAAAGATAAAAAAGAAAATTAATTTTAAACTCTCCGAATTGGAGAGTTTTTTTATGCAATAACATAATTTCATAAAAATGTATAAATAAATAATATGGAATTAATGAGTAAAAGAGAACTAAAAAGGCTGTCAAAGACAGTTTATTTTGACAACTTAGACACGGTTAGAATTGATAAAAAAGCGAAAATTGAACGCGGGGCAATCATTGGTGCATTCGTTGAAATTTATGGCGATAGCCATATCGCAAGCGGGGCGGAAATTACTTCGCTTTCAACAATAACGAACTCAAAAATAGGCGAAAATACGATTGTAAAAAAATCTGAAATTTCAGATAGCGAAGTGGGGGCAAATTGCACGATTGGACCATTTGCGCATATAAAGCAAAATTCAAAATTAAAAGATAATCTCAGAATTGGCAATTTTGTTGAGATTAAAAATTCAGTTATAAATAACGGCACAAAGTGCGCGCATTTGACCTATATTGGGGACGCCATAGTCGGGGAAAGAGTAAACTTTGGTTGTGGCGTGGTGATTGCAAATTACAACGGCAAACAAAAGTTCAAAACGATAATTGGCAATGATGTCTTTTTGGGTTGCAACTGCAATTTAATTGCTCCCATTGAAATAGGAGATAACTGCTTTATTGCTGCGGGAACAACTGTTACAAAAAGTTTAAAAAACA
>CALBYO010000024.1 GCA_937889705.1 uncultured Bacillota bacterium
GTTGCAGGTGCTGCTTGGGCAACCGTTCTTGGTCAGTTTGTTTCGCTAATTATTGCAATGATTTTGCATTACACAAAAAATAAAGAAATCAACGGTAACTTAAAATATATAAAACCTAGCGGAAGCATAATCAAAGGAATTTACTCAATTGGAATTTCTGCTGCCATTATGCAAGCCTTATTGTCAGTTATGATGGCTGGAATGAATATTATTTTAGGTCAAGCAAACGCAAATCCAACTATTCTTGTCGGTTCATTTGGAATTTATTATAAAATTCAACAAATAGCACTATTTTCTTGTTTTGGACTTTCAAATAACATTATAACAATTTTATCATTTAACTATGGAATGAAAGACAAAGAACGTTCAAAAGATTGCATAAAGTATGGAATTATGGATACATTGGTTGTAACTTTGGTTATAACAATATTATTTGAAATAATCGCAAATCCACTTGCAAAATTATTCGCTCTCTCTGGTGGTTCATCAAGTGAACTTATTTCAGTTTGTGAAAAAGCAACAAGAATAGCATCAATTGGCTATATATTTATGGGATTTAGTGTTGCAGTGCAAGGTGTATTACAAGCACTTCGCTACGCATTCAAACCTTTTTTAACAGCATTACTTAGACTTGCAGTATTTGTGTTACCAATAGCATACTTATTTACTTTATCTCCAAACGTTGTAAACATTGTTTGGTGGGCATTGCCAATCTCAGAAGCGTTAACAGCTGTTGTTTCATTATTCATCTTGAAAGATGTGATGAAAAAGAAAATTGATACTTTGGAAGAAAAACAAATTTCAGGCGACAACCTTATCATCACAATTTCAAGACAGCACGGAACAAGAGCTAAAAGAATTGGCAAAATGCTTGCTGATAAGCTTGGAATAAAGTTTTATGATAAAGAACTTACAATGCTTGAAGCAAAGAAAAGAGAACTTGATAAAAAATATGTAAAAGACAATAGTGATGAAGATGGTTATAATGCCTATCTTTCACTTGACGCAAACAAGGACTCTATTATTGCACAAAGTGAAATTATTTTAGAACTTGCAAGCACAGAGTCGTTTGTAATTGTTGGTAGATGTGCCGACTATATTTTAAAAAATCACAAAAAGTTAGTAACAGTATTTCTGTATGCTGATGAAGAATTTAAGATAAATAAAGTTATGGAAATGTATGGAGATACTAAGCAACAAGCAATAGAACACATTAAGAAATCAAATACTGCTCGTAGCACATATTATTCTTTGGTTGCAAATAAGGTTTGGGGCGAAAAAGAGAACTATGACCTTTATATAAACGCAAATGACACCGAAGAAAACATTGTTAAACAAATAGAAGATTTTGTTAATTCAAAGAATTAAAAAGTTGACATCAATTTTGACATCAATTGACATCAAATGTACCAGTTTTAGATAGTAATAGAGCGAATTAGGCCGATAGTTGATTTTGCTACTATCGGTCTTTTTTATGGCGCAAATTGTGAAAGCAATTGCACCATTTTTTGACAGCAAATGTCTTTTCGCCTTAAAAATTTTGTTAAAAATATGAAAATAAAAAATCGCCAAAACCCTAGAAAGAGCCTATTTTACTAGGGTTTCAAGGGTTTGTGATAATGGAGCTGGTGACGGGAATCGGACCCGTGACCCCCACCTTACCAAGGTGGTGCTCTACCGCTGAGCCACACCAGCATGAACTAAAAGTTATAAAATTCTTAGATTTTTGTATAACAACACGAGGATCAAATAAGTATGCTTACAAAAAACATTATGTATAATATTTTAAATTTTAGTTTTTGTCAATTATTTTGTTATTATATTTGTAATTTTGCGAATATTGTGTTATATTTTCTGTGTAAATTTAAGGAGTTTTTATGAAAAAGTTTTTTAAAGAATTTAAAGCGTTCATTACAAGGGGAAACATTTTTGATATGGCTGTTGGTTTAATTATCGCGACAGCATTCAATAAAATTGTTTCAAGTTTGGTAAATGATATCATCATGCCATTGATTACATGGGGAACCGGTGCGGCAAGTTTAGCAGATTTAAGCGTTGTTTTAAGACGCGATGCAGAAGGTGTTGCAACTTTGACCTGGGCATACGGAAATTTCATTCAAACAATTATTGATTTCTTAATTATTGCTTTTTCTATTTTTGTTATGGTTAAAATTGTCACAGCTTCTCAAAAGAAATTTAAAGAAATGGAAAGCTATGTGATTAACCAATCTAAGAAAGAAGTAAAAGCTGAAAGAAAAATGCTAAAAGCAAAAGCAAAAGAGGAAAACAGACCATACAAAGAAGTTAAGGCAGAGTACGAAGCAGAAAAAGCCAAAATTTTAGAAGAAAAGGCTCAACGCGAAGCGGAAGAAAAGGCAAGACAAGAAGAGGAAGACAAAAAGAACAATCCAACCCAAGAAGAATTGCTTAAAGAAATTAGAGATTTGCTAAGAGAACAAAAAAATGATAAAAAATAATTAAGTTTATTAAAATTGACAACCTATCAAACCTGATAGGTTGTTTTTGTCACGCGTG
>CALBYO010000025.1 GCA_937889705.1 uncultured Bacillota bacterium
TCTAACGCTATTAAGGCATCATCTAAATAAACGATTTTAAATTTGTTTTTACGAGCGTTCCAAACCCTTATTTCATCATCGTGAACAAAAGCAGGCACAATATTAATTTTATACCCTAAATCTTCCTTAGAAAGCACTGTAATTTTGTCTGGATAGTTATAAACAACAGTCATTTGAGACATAAAATTCACAATATATTCGAAGAATTCGTCTTTCAAATTCAATATAGTGTATGGCTTTTCTTTTTTTTCTTTAAGTTGTTGCTCAGTGATTAAGTCGCTATCTTTGCGGTTTTTCCTATTTGAAAACAGCTTTCTTTTTTTCTTGCTTGCCCTTCTATTAGCCCAGGCTAGTTTTATTTTACGCCAAAGCATTTTCCTTTTATTTTGCAGTTCTGAAACCGTATTAAGTTCCAGTTGACCTGATTTTATGAGCAAATACATATTCAAATCAGATTCTTGATAATTTGTTCTTGTTGCGAAATCACCGAACAATTTTGAATCTACATTATTAATGGATATAAATTTGTTATGCCCTGCCAAGTCGATTGAGATATCGTCTAAAAGATCCGAAAATTTATACACTAAATCATAGGCATTTGTGCTGTCTATTTCGCTTGCAAAACTTTCTATCATTGTTTTATCTATTAATGCTAAGTTGTTTTTAGCCATTTTTAACCTCTATCATTGTTATTATAACTTATAATATATTAAATTACAATCAAATTTATTGTTTTCTATAATTTTTATTTATTTTGTAGTGCTATGCAAATATAAACACATTATATGGTAGAACTATGCAAATAATTTTTAAAAATTTAAAATTTTTTATAAAATTGATTTGTAATATTTGACATTAATTGTTCGAAATATTATTATATCAATGTATGGCAAAAATATCTTATCACAAAGAAAGAGATATAATTAATCAAGAAAAACTTTCAGAAATTTTGACTACTCTCCCGGACTATGTCCCCGACTTTTTTATTGCGATAGAAAACAATTCTTCAACATTGACAAGGTTAAATTATGGATACGATTTAAGGTTGTTCTTTGAATATATTTCAGAAAAGTTAAATAAAAAAATTACCGATATAACACTTGAAGATTTGGACAATATCAAAGCTAGAGATATCGAAAGATTTTTGAGTTACATATCATATTATGAAAAAGATGGCAAAACTTTTGTAAACAAAGAGCGTGGCAAAGCAAGAAAATTATCTGCTCTCAGAAGCTTTTTTAAGTTTTTGTTTAACTCTGATTTGATTTCATCAAATGTTATCACAAAAATTTCAACGCCTAAAATACATCAGAAAGAAATTATTAGGCTAGAAGTTGATGAAGTGGTCAAATTGTTAAATCAAGCGGAAAATCCAACGAATTTAACTAAACGTGAGCAAGGTTATAACAAAATAACAAAAGAGCGCGATTTGGCAATTATGTCAGTTTTTTTAGGCACAGGCATAAGAATAAGCGAACTTGTTGGGCTTAATGTTGATGACATTGATTTTAACAATAACAGTTTTAAAATTACGCGTAAAGGTGGAAATGAAGTCGTTTTATATTTCTCAGACGAAGTTAAAGATGCGATGATTTCGTGGTTAAAAATTAGAGATGAAATCAAAACTTTGGACGATGACGAAAAGGCATTATTTTTAAGTTTACAACGCAAACGAATAACGCCACGCGCGGTTGAAAATTTGGTCAAAAAGTATTCACAAGCAGTAACTCCCCTCAAAAAAATTTCACCACACAAACTTAGAAGCACTTATGGCACAAATTTATATCGTGAAACGCAAGATATTTACATTGTTGCCGATGTTCTTGGACATAAAGATGTTAACACTACGAAAAAACACTATGCTGCGATATCAGAAGACATTCGCAGGAATGCGTCAACAAAGGTTAAATTGCGATAATGACAAAATAAAAAAGCACTCAAAAATAAGTGCTTTTTATTTTTTAAGTATTTAGACGCAAATAAAGGCTTTAATCATGTGTAATTATCTGGTAAGTCATTTTCAAATAATATCACATCACCGCTTTCTGCGAGTTCTTTGATTTTTAGTTTTGCGTCAATTAATGAAATTGCATACAAAATTTTACTTTCGTCAAAACCCGCATCTTTTAGCCCTTCGGCTATTTTTTCTTTATTCACTTGATTTACGATTATTACATAGTCGCACACTTCGGCGAGTTGTTTACCAAAATTATAATTTGCTTCATGTTCGTAATTGCCGAGTTCTACAAGCCCTGGTGTGACAACAATTTTCTTGCCGCTGTCGAACAATTTTAACACATCTAGTGCGGCTTTTGAGCCTTCAACGCTGGAATTGAACGAGTCGTCCAAAATTACTAAACCATTCTCTTTTTTAAGTTCCATTCTATGGTTGATTGGCTCAATTTTTGCAATTCCAATTTTTAATTGTTCAAGAGTCAATCCAAGTTCATGAGCCAAAGCGCAGCACATAAGAATATTTTGCAAGTTGTGAAGGCCTAACAATTTGGTTTTACAGTTGATGTTTTCTTCTCCGATACAAAGTTTAAAAGTTGTTCCTTTATCTGTGGTTTTAACATTTTCTGCGTGGACATAACAAGTTGTATCTTGAGTTGAAGTTAAGATTTTTTTGCATTCGCATTTTTCATAAAGTGGCATACTTGGCTCGTTATCTCTATTGAAAACTGCAATACCCTTATCTTTTGGTAGTGCTTTTATGAGTTCATTTTTTGTTTTAGCGATATTTTCTAGGCTGCCAAAGGTTGACAGATGTTGGCTGCCTACTGATGTTAAAATTCCGTATGTTGGTTGAATCATATCGCATAAGAATTTGATATCACCCACTTGTTTTGCGCCCATTTCAGTGATCAAAACATCGTGGTTAGGTTTTAAATAGTCCAAAACAACTCTTGTTAATCCCATTGGCGTATTAAAACTATGTGGAGTTATGCAAACGCTGTATTTTTCAGACAAAAGCGAATTTAAAATAAATTTGTTACTTGTTTTACCAACGCTGCCGGTTATGCCGATTTTAATAAGTGTTGGGAATTTCTCCAATTTCTTTTTCGCTCTAACGATGTATCTTCTATTATTCAATGTTTCAAAAGGCCAAGTTATAAAGTGCGCAAGTGGAACTAAAATTGGAATTAAAAGTGGCGTAAGTGCGATTGTTGGAATGTCTGGAATCACATCTGGCAAATACTCAACGGAGAGCCAATATACGATGAATGTAACCCCTGCTGATAAAATATACAAGCAAGCGACAAGCCTATCCATTCTATAAGTTTGTTTAAGAGGCGTCTTTTTAGGCTCATGATACATATTGATTATGAAAATCAGCGCAAAATAGAGATAGAAAATCAATCCAAAATAAGAAAGATAACTTTGCTTATCTAAAAACGAGTTGAAAAGCGCCGCAGAAACAAGCATGCACGCGTAGCTCAAAAAACTGAGCATGACTATTCTTGAAAAATAGTTTGCGTG
>CALBYO010000026.1 GCA_937889705.1 uncultured Bacillota bacterium
ACTTGTCCAATTTCTTTTACTTCGCCATCAACTGTTACTGTTGGGCCACCTTTTTCAACAAGTTTTGTTGGATCAGTTTGTGTTGAATTTCCAGCTGTCCAGTCTGCGAATTGAAGTTTTCCGCCTTCTGCAAAGATTGCATGATCTGCGCCATCAGCGTCAGCTGTAGCTGTCATAGCAACAAGTTTGCCATCAGCTGCATAATACCAATAACCATCAGCATTAGCTACCCAGCCGTCACCAGCTTGTAATTGACCAGCTAAATCTGTTCCGAAAAGTTGTTTCATAGTGTCTTCACTAATTTCAACAGCTTCACCTTCAACAAGTCCTGTTGTAGCGTTTTTGTATTTAGCTGTGTATGTAACTTTAACTCTAGCATAGAAATCAACGCTTCCTTTTGCTGCTGCAAGTGTAGGAACTGCAATTTCTACTAATTGTGATGGAACAACTGAAACATCTTCTAATGGAGTTGTGCCGTCTTTTTGTAATAATTTACCATTCATCTTATCTGACAAATCTTTGTTTTCATTAGCGTCTAATGTTTGAAGATTTGTAAATTTAAGATAAATACCTTGGTCCATTTTAACTGTACCTGATGCTTGTCTTTGTGCTTGGTACCATGCTCCAGTTACACCAAAGCCGATAGCAAATACTAATAAGAAGCAAAGAACAGCTACTAAACCAACTGCAAAACTTTTAGTTTTTTTATTCATAAAAATTTACTCCTTTTTTATTTCCTTGTTTTCTTGGAAGCTCTGGGAATGCAACTTCAAATCATTTTCCGCCATTCTCTTGAATGACCCCCTTCACAAGTTACCTTATTATAGAATACATTTTGTCAGCAAGTCAAACAAATTAGCAAGATTTCCCAAAATTTTTTATTTTTCTTCTTTTGGCTAAATTTATATAAGATAAGTTATATATTACATCCTATTTATATATGTATGCTAAAAGAATGCTCGCTACATCAATTATTTTGCTCCAAAAACCTAAAAATATTAAAAATTATTTGCAAAAATTTTTAGAATATGAAATAATCATAGCGTGAGGTTAGAATTACACTTAAATCGAATTATGGGGCTAGATTATGGCGATGTGCGAATTGGAATTGCGTTGTCAGACCTTTCTCGAACAATAGCCAACGGGCTAGAAACATATAAGTGTAAAAATAGCGAGCAAGACATTGCCTATATAACTAATCTTGCCAAGCAAAACGATGTGGACTTGTTTGTCATGGGGTTGCCGCTTAACATGGACGGCAGCGAAGGTGCAAGGGCTGAAAAAACTCGTGCATTTGGCGCAAAACTGGAAGAAATTTCTGGTATTCCAGTTGAATTTGTGGACGAAAGGTTAACATCTGTTGAGGCGGAAGAACTTTTAATTTCTGCCGGAGTAAGGCGAGAAAAGCGAAAAGAGGTTATAGACAAGGTTGCTGCGACCTTAATATTAGAAAGTTATTTGCAAAATAACTAAGCCAATGGAGGTTAAAAATGGCAAAAGAATGTAACTGCGGACATGATCACGAACACGCACACAAAGAAGAAGTTGTTGATATTGTAGATTTATTATTAGACGAAAACAATGACGAACCAATTTCACTTTTTGACGAAAACGATAAGGAAATTAAGTTTGAACAAGTTGCTGTAATTCCAGAATCAGAAAGAATTTACGCAATTTTGAAACCTATTGACGAAATGGAAGGCGTAGCCGATGACGAAGCGATTGTATTTGTTGTTGAATACGACGAAGACGGCAATTCATACCTTGTTGTTGAAACAAACGAAGAAATTGCAATCAAAGTTTTTGATAAATATTATCAACTTTTAGACGAAGCCGAAGGCAAAGCTAAGAAAGAAGACAAATAGCAAATAAGTCAGAAAAGCATCAGTTTTAACTGGTGCTTTTTTGTTGTTAACAATAAAAAATCGAAGACATTTATCTTCGATTTTTTTTAAAAGGAGTAAAAGAAATAAATTTTTATTCTTCTGTTACAGGTTCTTGAACTGGGTTTTCAGGTTCTGGTGTAGGTTCTTCTGGTTCTTCTGGTTCAACAACTTCTGCAACTGCATTTTGGTAGTTGCCGTCAATGTTGCAGTTTCTGAGTTCTGGGTATTTGTCTTCCCCTGCTGGCATATACCAAATGCTGCCTTCTGTCATGCTGAAACCTTTGTCTGTGAAGAAAGATTCGCCGCTTTTAATTGTTGTTGAATCTGTGTAGTAAACTGATTGACCTCCGTAGTTAATAGCGCCGCCATTTTTGATAACTTTATCTTCTGCTTTTGCAAGTGATTCGTCAATGACGATGTTATAAATACTACCAAGTTTTGTTCCTGCAAAACTATTTACAAAGTTGTAGAAACCAGTTCTTGTATCTGTATATGATTCAAAGTATTTATCGCCAACACCTGAGAAAGTTGCTGCAACGATAATTCTTTCAAATTTTCCTGGGTGGATAATATATGTTGAAAGTCCTGCCACTTTTGAGTTGTTTGAGTTACCAACAAGGTTTGCTCTAACATAGCAATCTGCAACATATCCGCCTTTTGATTGTTTATCAGTTAATGATACGTTAACTGAGATACCACCAACATATTCGCCAGTGATTGTTCCAAGAACATAACATTCTGAAACATTACCGAACAAGTTTGCTGCGATACCACCAACATAGAATGCTGAAATATCTGCTTTTACGAATGATTGTCTAATTGTTGCATCTATTGAAAGTTGTCCAACGATACCACCAACCATATTGTTTGCTTGGTTGAGTTCTGCAATAATTTTAATTGAAGAATAACCTTCGCCAGCAAGACCAGCATGGCATTTTTCAATTAGGCCGTTTGAAAGTCCTGCAATACCGCCGATATATGTGTATACCCTAGACATATCTTTGATATTAGCAGCTTCAACTGCGCTTGAAATGATTTCTCCGCCGTTATAACCTGCGATACCGCCAATCATTTTAAGAACTGCGCCTTCAACGATTGTTTCGCCTGTTATTTCAAAGTTAGATTCAATTTTTGCTCCAATGATTTTTCCATCATTGTAACCTGCAATTCCGCCAAGGAAAATGCTGTTTGTTTTATTTTTATTTGTGATTGTGTTTGTATCTGTTGTGCTTACCAAAACAGTGTATTGTAATACTGCTTCTGCTGGTTCTTCGCCTTCAACTTGTTCAACTTCAACTGTCTTTGTTGTTCTGATAATTCCGTGGTTGTGACCAACAACGAAACCTGCTTTGATTGCGTCTGCAATCTTAACATCAACAACTTGGCAGTTTTCAATTAAACCATAGTTAAGTCCTGCTATTGCACCACCGCAGTTTGCCATGTCAATTCTAACATTTTCAAATTTAACATTTTTAACAATACCTGCTGTGCCAACGCTTGCAAAGAAGCCAACTGCAACATAATTCAATTCGTTTGTATCAACATCTTTAATATTTACGATGTTCATATTTTTGATTGTGTGACCATTACCATCAAATGTTCCGCTGAATGTTGGATCATTTTCTCTATAAGCGATTGGTGTCCATGTTTCAAACAATGCACCAAGGTCAATGTCTTCAACCAATTTGTATTCTCTTGACATCCAATATTTTTGTGCTGCCCTATCAGAGTTGTTCATCATTCTTGCAACAAATTCTGCAAAGTTTGATTGATTTAATTCAATAACTGTTAATGAGTAAGCGTGTTCTTCGTTTACACCTTCCATATTAACTTCTGCAACAGTCTCATCTTCAACAATGATCCATGCTGGTGTTTCTTCGCCTGCATCGTCTGGTGTGCTGATTGACCAGTTAGCTTCTTTGAATGTTTCTATCTTTTTAAGATCAGCAAGACCTTTTGCTTCGCAATTTTCATAATTTGCTGTTAATTCTGTTGCGCCACTTGCATAGTAGAAGTTTCCAGAAATTCTGCTTGCAATGTTTGTGTTCATTCTTGCAACTGTTGCTCTAAGAGCATCTGTTACAGGAATTGAGCCTGGAATAATGATTCCTGGTGTTGCATAAGCAACTTGACCAATAATTCCGCCCATTCTTGCTGTTGCGTTATCGTAACTTACTATTGCTAAGTTGTTCATAACAATAGCGTAAACAACTTCTCTGTCTTTATTTTCTGTGAATGTGCTTGAATTTGGATTGTGAATATATGATGTACCGATAATTCCACCAACTTGGCATTTTGCAGTGTCTGAATTGTTTGCAATGCCTGCTGCAATGCTGTAAACAACTGTTGCTTTGTTGTTATGAATTTCTCCACCAAGGTTATATCCAACAATACCACCTAATGAATAATATGTTGGAACATCTGCTGTTACTTGAACTGAAATTGTTCCGTTGAATGTACATAACGAAATTTTGCTATGGCTGATTATTGAGCCAGAGATGTATGCTCTATTCAAACCAACAATTCCGCCGATGTTATTTTCATCTTGAACTTCTGTTTCTGCTCTGCCAGTTGCTGGGTCATAAGAAACAATGTAATTCAATTTTGTCAATGTTGTGCATTCTTTTGCTGTAATTTTAGCGTTTGTAACTTGAACCCTGTCAATTTTTGCGCCTTCTGAAAGACCAACAAGCGCACCAGCATAGTAATAATAACCGCTAATGTTAACATTGTCCAATTTCAAACTTGTGATTTCAGCCATTTCATTAACTGCACCAAACAATCCTGCATAGTAATTGTCTTTTGTCATTGTCAAGTTTTTGATTGTGTGTTGGTTACCAATGAATTTACCTGTAAAATATTGAAGTTGAACTGATGAGCCAACTTTAACAAAATTACCAGCGATAGGTGTCCATTCGCCTGTAAGTTCAATATCATTGTGTAATTCGTAAGTGTCTGACAATTCCCAAACAGCATTTCCTGCTGGATATTCCCTTACAGATCCGATTGCTTTAAGGTCTTCTTCTGATTTAATAATCCAACCATTGTTGTCTGAACCATCGCCAACAGCAATGTCAAATTCGTAGAAGCCCAAAGAATCTTTGTTTGTGTAAAGTTTGAGTTTTGTTGTTCCGCCTTTAACTGCTGTTAAAACACCAGTTGCAAGGTCGTAAGTAGCAACACCTTCTGTATCAAAAGCAAACAAAATTTCAGTGTCGTCACTCTTTTTATTAACCACTGCTGTAAGTTTTTCAGTCTCGCCAGCATTCATATAGAATGTATCTGATGATGCAGAAACTTCAACGGCAGTGCCATCTCCTCTATAAACTACAAATTCGTCGTAGCCTTTTACCATGTAATAAGTTGTTAAACCTATGAAAAGGCAACCTACTAAAACTGAGAAATAAACTAATAATCTTTTCATATCTCACTCCTTCGCTAAGGAGTATAAAACAATTTCATCAATTTGTCAATATATAGATTTAATAAAAATGTAAAATTTTTTAGAATTTCGGCATTTTTAATTGCGCGGAATAAGGTTCATCATCTCATCCAAACTATCCGAATTCAAGTATGCGTCCGGCACTTTGCCAACAATTATACTTTCACACATCAAAACTTGCGTGTTTGTTTTGATTTTTTGATTAGCCGTTGGCAAAACTATGCTAACATTTGCAGATAAATTAACATAAATTCGATGCAAAGTCTGGTTTACACCCGCTTGCGTGAACTCGCTTTGAAATTTAGTCGACATCGACCCAATAGGTTCAATAGTTATCGTCACACTCGGACCTCGCCCCGCAAAAATCGGCATACCACTAAACGAGCCAATCGGAATTTGAATTCCCTGACTGCCAATTTGGTCCAAATTTTGCTGTGCAAGCCTTGACAACCTTCGCGCGAGCAAGTTCATTTGAATTGCATTAGTAGATATCATAGTTATATTACCATCAGTATCCTTATTTATATTAATAAGATTGTCATAAACATTGCCATCGCTAACAATTTCATAAATCGCACTACCAACAGCCTTTTGAGCCAAAGCATTTACCTTTGCCTCGCTTGTCTGTAAAATGATTGGGTTAACAATAAATTCTATGTAACACAGAATTGCAATAACAATAATAAGAATAACGGAAATAACAATTCCCGTTTTTTGCTTAATTGAGAGCGCCTTTTTCTCCCTAAAACATCTCACATAAATATATATGCAAATTTTCCGTCACATTTGCAACATCAAAAAAACTCCCCCACACCGAGAGAGTTTTATTTTCTGGTTCTGCGTTTATTTACGCTTTTTCTTCCAATAATGAAGCAAATTTTGCCCAGTTAGTATCAGATTGATAAGCACTTAAACTACCTGCTGGAACATAAATTTTTGTAACATTTTCAAATTCAGTTTCATTGTTCAATACCAATGTTGGTGGAACGCTTGAATTGATTGTTAACTCAATTTGATTTGAACATTTTCTAAATGCAGCATTGCTAATAGAAGTTATTCCCGAGCCAATTATTACTGATGTCAATTTTGTACAACCTTCAAAATCACTATTTTGTAAATTTGAAGTTACATTATCTGAGATAGTAATATTTGTAATTTGAGTTTCAGCAAAAACTCTACCACCCAAAGTTGTTACACTTGAAGGAATATTAATTGAAGTTAAACCGCTGCCTTCAAAAGCACCATATCCAATTTTGGTAATAGTATTAGGAATATCAATTCCTGTAATTTCAGAATTCATAAACGCTTGTGAACCAATTTCTACAACAGTTTTACCTGATGATAAAATACCTGTTGCTTGAACCATTGTTTCAAATGTAATTGTCATTGAAGTTGGTATTTGATCTTTTTTATTATAGTAATTTTCTTCACCCCAAGAATAAAACATATCTAGGCTTGTAATTTCATCATTATATCCTTCCACTTTACATGGATAAGCAACACCCCCAACAACTTTTTCAAATTCTTCTGCCCATTTTTCAGCATCATTACCATAACCTGTTATTACTATTTTAACAGATCTGCTTCTTACTGTTGGCTTTGAAGGAATTTCTAAAATACCAGTTTCTGGCAAAGTACCATAATAACCTGTAACAGCAACTCCGCCGACAACATCATAATATAATGCTTGTTCGTCGTTTGAATCCCAGTTCCAGTTTTTAGTTGAAAAAACAAAACCATTGTATTCTGTCAATCCGCCAAATAATCCAACAATATATCCAGTAACTTTTTTATTCTCATCAGCCAAAACTTGAATTTGAGAATATTTTGTCGCAGAATTTTCGCTTGCTTCAAGTTCATAGAACCTTTCAGTTGTATTATCTGAATATGTTAATTCCACATATTCAACGTTTTTGCTGTCAAATTCTAAAACTGTTTCTTCTCCGTAAGGGAATTTAACTGTTTCAAGGGTTGTTTGATTGCCATTGATTGTAACATTAAGTCGTTCGTCTGTTACAACTTCTGTTGTATTAGATTTAACAATCTTACCTTCATCAACTTTGGCAAAGTCAACCTGACT
>CALBYO010000027.1 GCA_937889705.1 uncultured Bacillota bacterium
TGTAGTCAATGATGATACCTTGATCCATGCTCAATGTACCTGTGGCTTGGCGCTTAGCTTGATACCATGCTCCTGTTATGCCCACTGCGAGTGCTAGGCATAATAGTAATGCAACGGCAAAGATAGTCACTTTCAAGCCTTTTTTGGTTTTTATTTTCATAAACCCTCCCATAATTTTACGAATATTCTTCGTATTTATGGTTATTCTATACGAAATTTTCTCGTATGTCAAATAATTTACGACAATTTTTCGTATACTTTTATAATGCTTAAAATTGGTAAAATCATCAAAGAGTTAAGAAAAGAATCACATTTAACGCAAACAGATCTTGCAGAACAATTAAATACAACTCAAGATACTATTTCGCTATGGGAATTAGATAAGAGCACACCAGATGCGGAAAATATCGTTAAACTTGCAAAGTTATTTAAAGTATCGGCTGATTATTTATTAGGAATAGAAGAATAAAAATATATATTATATATAAATAAAAAAACCTATTGAAATAATAGGTTTTTTAATTATGCAATTTTTAGATTGAGCCGACTGTTCGTGGGCAGTATTCAACGTCGCGAATATTTGTTATTCCTGTTAAGTACATAACAAATCTTTCAAAGCCAAGTCCGAAACCGCTATGAACGTTTGTGCCATATTTTCTTGTTTCAATATAGTTTGTGTAGTCTGAAAGTTTAAGGCCAAGTTCTTGCATTCTTTCAACAAGTTTATCATAGTTTTCTTCTCTTTGGCTTCCGCCGCAAAGTTCGCCAATTCCTGGAACAAGAAGGTCAACCGCGGCAACAGTCTTGCCATCTGGGTTTTGTTTCATATAGAATGCTTTAATGTCCTTTGGATAGTTGAACAAGAAAACAGGTTTTTTATACACTTGTTCTGTCAAATATCTTTCATGTTCACTTTGAAGGTCAACGCCCCATTCAACTGGGAACTCAAACTTGTCTTTCACTTTTTCAAGAATTTCAATCGCTTCTGTGTATGACAAGCGAACAAATTTATTTTCTACGACATTGCGCAATCTTTCAATCAAGCCTTTATCCACAAAGTTGTTCAAGAAATTGAGTTCGTCCTTACACTTTTCCATAACATAAGTTATGACATATTTAAGCATTTCTTCTTCGTGGTCCATAAGTCCTTCAAGGTCTGTAAAGCACATTTCAGGTTCCATCATCCAGAATTCTGCGGCGTGTCTTGTTGTATTTGATTTTTCTGCTCTGAAAGTTGGACCGAAAGTATAAGTGTTACAGAATGCGTGTGTCATTGGTTCTTCATCGATTTGTCCTGACACGGTTAAAAACACTTGTCTGCCGAAGAAATCTTTTGAATAGTCAACTTTGCCGAGTTCGGCAATTTTATCTAAGTCAAGTGATGTTACTTGGAACATTGAGCCAGCGCCTTCGCAGTCACTTGCCGTGATGATTGGTGTGTTACAATATACAAAGTCGTTTTCTTGATAAAATTTATGAATAGCATAGGCTGCAACTGATCTAATTCTGAAAACAGCGTTGAAAGTGTTTGTTCTTGGACGCAAATAGTTCTTTTCTCTTAAAAATTCAAGAGAATGGCCTTTCTTTTGAAGTGGATAATCGCTTTGAGATGTTCCAGCAACGACAACTTCGTCAGCGTTGATTTCGTAGGCTTGTTTTGCGTTTGGAGTGAGAACGACTGTTCCTTCGATTTCAAAAGATGCGCCTGTAAGTTGAGAAACAATTTCGTTATAGTTTTCTACTTTACCGCTTTCAACAACAATTTGGCAACTTTTAAATGCACCGTCGTTTAATTCAATGAAAGCAATGTTTTTACTATCTCTAATTGTTCTTGCCCAGCCACAAACTTTTACTTTTTTGCCGCTAAATTCTGCGTATTGTTCGTTTAATGTTTTTATTTTTGTTCTTTTCATAATTACTCGTCCTTTTTAATTAATTGTATTCCAACTTCTCTTAGGAATTTATCGTCAATTTTGCTTGGTGAATTCATAAGCAAATCACGAGCATTATTATTAAGTGGGAACGCGATAATTTCACGCATTAACTCTTTGTTTGCAACAATCATTAAAAGTGAATCGAAGCCAAACGCACAACCAGCATGAGGTGGAGCACCATAAGAGAATGCGTTATATAAAGCGCCAAATTTTTGTTTTACAACTTCTTCGCCGTAACCGACTTTTTCAAATACTTTAAGCATAACTTTTGGATCGTGGTTTCTAACTGCACCGCTCAAACATTCGTGGCCATTAATAACCATGTCGTATTGGTATGCAACAATTTCAAATGGATCTTTTGTATCTAACTCTTCAAGAGTTGCTTGTGGCATACTGAATGGGTTATGACCAAAGTCTATCTTTCCTGTTTCTTTATTTTTCTCAAAGAATGGAAAGTCTACAATCCAGCACATTGCAATTTTGTTTTTATCAATGAGTTCTAGCCTGTTGCCAAGTTCGTTTCTCAAAACATTTGCAAGTTTTGGAGCCATTTCTGGGCTATCTGCAACCATTAAGATGCTTTCGCCGCCCACAAGGTTAAATTCTTTTATTAAATGTTGTTTATCTTCTTCACTCAAATATTTAACGATGCTACCAGTAAATTCGCCATCTGCGTATTTGATATGAACGCAACCTTTGCCTTCATAAGCAACAATAACTTGACCGATTTCGTCAAACCATTTTCTTGATTTTTCACCGCAGTTAGCGCAAATCGCTTTGATAGTTTTATCTTTAAATAAACTAAATTCAGTGTTAGCAAATAACTTTGTTAAATCGTGAACGATAAGTGGATTTCTTAAATCTGGTTTATCGCTACAATATTTCTCCATTGCTTCGCGATATGGGATTCTAACAAGTGGAGCAGTTGAAAACTCTCTATCTGGTGTTAATTCTTTAAACAAACTTGTTATAAATTCTTCGCAAGTATTCAAGACATCTTCTTGTGTTGCAAAAGACATTTCCATATCAATTTGATAGAATTCGCCTGGCGTTCTATCTGCTCTTGCAGGCTCGTTTCTAAAACATGGTGCAATTTGGAAATATTTATCAAAGCCAGAAACCATAAGTAATTGCTTAAATTGTTGTGGTGCTTGTGGCAATGCAAAAAATTCGCCAGGAGCATTTACTGTTGGAACAATAAAGTCTCTTGCACCTTCTGGGCTTGAATTTGCAAGAATTGGTGTTTGAACTTCTGTGAAGCCCATATCATACATTTTGTTGCGAACAAAATGCAACATTTTTGACCTTAACAAAATCAAGTTATGTGTGTCTGGGTTTCTTAAATCTAAATATCTATATTTTAATCTCAAATCTTCTCTTGTTGCAGGTGCATTCATAATTTCAAAAGGAAGTGTTGATTGACACCTACCCAAAACTTCAAGAGAGTCAACATCAATTTCAATATCGCCTGTTGGCATCTTCGGATTTTTGCTTTCTCTTTCAATAACTTTGCCGTGAACTGCAATAACAGTTTCTTTGCATACATCTTGAATAAGATTATCGTCTTTCACCAAAATTTGAGTGATACCGAAGTTATCTCTCAATGTGGCAAATGTTATTCCCCCAAGTTTTCTGATTGAGTTTACCCAGCCTGCAAGTTTAACTTCTTTGCCGGCATCTTCAATCCTGAGCTCCCCGCAATCGTGCGTGCGATAGCAATTTTTAAATATCATAAGTACTCCTAATAAATTGCAATTAAGCAATATGTGTAGTCATGGTTATTTTATAACAATAATCGTAAGATTGCAAGAAAAATTTATTTATTTTTTTGCCTTATATATCACAATTTTTGTTTGAATTAATCATATATATACAACATGAATAAAATTTGGCTTTTGATGATGCTTCTTGGCACCGCCGCCTTGCTTGTTGTCAATCCGTCAGTGACTGTAACAAGCATGATTGACGCATCAAGCAGCGCCCTTGAATTATGTTTGAGTTTGTGTGCCGTGTATGCGGTTTGGCTTGGTATTCTTGAAATTTTAGAGCAAAGCGGACTTTCCGCTAAACTTGCAAAACTGATAAGTCCATTAATTAAAAAATTGTTTCCGCACGCGAATTTAGAAGTGCAAAAAGATATCGCAATTAATTTATCAGCCAATATGTTAGGGCTTGGAAATGCTGCCACACCTTATGGCATAAAAGCAATGCGCGGACTTGATGATGGCAGCGGAGTTGCTAACACTTCCATGATTATGTTGATGATAATAAACGCCTGTTCTATTCAACTTATACCCACAACAACGATTGGACTTCGCGCCGCAGCAGGAAGTTCGAGCCCTGCCGACATCATTCTTCCAACGCTTATTGCGACCATAACCGCTTGCCTTACAGGAATTGGGCTTGGACTAATTTGCAACAAGATTTATTCAAAAATTAAGCAAAAAAGGAGTAAAAATTGAGTTTTTTTGCCATTTTTTCAACAATTTTGGTTGTTTTACTATTTATTAAAAGAAAAATAGGACTTTTAATTTGCAGTTTATTGGTCATTAGCGGGCTACTACTTTTTGGAGTTTTATAGTGAGCGTTTACATTGTTCCAATTTTTATAATTTTGCTTTTGTTGTATGCAAGTTACAAAAATCTCAACACATACAATATTTTTATCAATGGCGCAAAAGGTGCGATTGACCTTGTTGTTTCTATTTTCCCTTACATAGTTGCAATTATGATTTCCGTTGCTCTCATGCGGACAAGTGGGTTAACCGACCTTCTAACAAAAGCGGTTTCCCCTGTCTTTAACTTTTTAGGTATTCCGTCAGAAGTGTGCGAACTTGTTTTGCTTCGCCCTTTCACTGGAAGTGGCAGTTTTGCACTTCTAAATGACATTTTTGCGAAATATGGTGCGGACAGTTACATCTCGCGTTGTGCATGCGTAATAATGGGCAGCAGCGAAACAGTCTTTTATGTTGCAACAGTTTACTTTTCAGGAACAAAAGTTAAAAAGCTTTTATATGCCATTCCTTGCGCCCTTATCGCTTCGCTTGTCGCCGCCATTGTTTCATGTTTGCTCTGCAAAGTTATGTAAAAAAAAAGAGCCGCTAAGCTCTTATCTTATTCTCGAAATAACATCGGACAAGTATTGACCAGTTCTAAGTGAAATTTTATAAGGATAATCAAGCCTGTCAATTTGGTCAATAAATCGATCCCAATTCTTCATAAATTTATCAATATATTCAGGAGAATTGCCTCTTCTTATAAATCTCTGTCTATATTCGTCTTTGCAATGTCCTTTTGGATAGACAATATAAAACTTTAAATTTCTAGACATGAGTTCGTTAATCACAACATCGTGTGTTGATACGAAAACATAATTATATTTTTCGCAAAGTGCTTCTGCGCAATCAACATAAACTTTCTCCCAGTTTTCCCTGAATGCTGCTGATGGCAAATCGTAATATGTCGCATTTTGATAGTATGGAACATACTTGTTAAAATCAGTTTTACCAATGCCAGCAAAACCACTGATAATTATACCTTTCTTTTTTTGTAAACCAATATATTCTTGCATACCAAACTCCTATTATTATAATAATTTATTTTATAAAAAAGTCAATCACAAATTGCAAATATTCTCTACTTTATGATATAATTAAATTAGGAGAAAAATATGACAACACTTGAAATTTGTTTATTGGCCACAACTT